>DATMAR010000010.1 GCA_035559795.1 Fimbriimonadales bacterium
AAACGTCTTTGGGCAAAACCAACCAGTTTATTGCAACCGATGTGATAACCGCCCCTAACAAAATAAATAGTAATTTCATTGCTCTTCTCCTTGCGGATGCGTTTTACTTCGTTGCCCAGTTCGCATCCGGAATATACAAAATTATATAGCGGTTTTTTCCTATATTGTCGATAAGCTCACAATTTTAGAAAAAATCTCATGAGAGGTCCCGTTTTTGCAGAGTTTCTAAGTGCCATTTTTAGGAGATTGAATCCTTCAGCCATAGACAAGCATTAAGTCAGCCGCCTTTCATTTCAGCGAGACGATTCTCCAAGTGTCACGTAAAGAATATACGACTTCCGCTTGCCTCGTTTTCTGCGAAGACACGCGTCGAAGATTTGAGGTGATTGGGCGAGGTTGCTCGGAAACGTGGGCGTCTTCCAAGTTCCGCTGACTTCGTCTCTCTATCTCTAAATCCGGACAGTAGAAAATCCCGTATTCTTTCGGCACACCGTACAAATCCGGACGTATGTACTTGCCCTGGTGCTCCTCGGGTTTCTCCTGTTCCGTTTTGAATCCATGCTTCTGGATCCAAAGGTCGTTGCGAACTGCCTTCACTTCCCACGAAACTTTTACGTGAGGCTTGCTCGTGCGAATTACGAATTTGTTTTTCTGTATCTCTCGCACAACCTTCGCCAGCACGAAGTCATCGCTGTCGTCTATCACCGTGAGTTGATAGCGAAAGTCGCGGTTGATGGATTCGAAGTAGTCGGGAAGTTGTATGTTTGCGTAGCCCATGGCATCCGTTACCACGTTTCCGCTGTAGGCGTTATAGGGTTCAGGACCTTCTGTGCAGAAGTGGTTCAGGTAGTGGGTTTCAGGCATCAGTGGGTGGTCTATCTGGAACGACTTGGTGCCTGAGGCACCGAAGTTTCCATTAGAGTAGACCCCATAGCCCGAAGTGCTGTTGCTTTGCCCGTACACACCGTAAGTGTTGCCGCTACTGGCGGTTGCAAAGCCTCTGACGCCTCTGCCCGAAGTGCTGTCGCTTTGTCCAAGCACGCCGTAGGTGTTGCCGCTGGTGGCGGGTGCATAGCCAACGACGCCGCTGCCTGAAGTGCTTGCGCTTCGCCCATACACCCCGTAGGCGGTGCCGCTGGTGGCGGTTGATACGCCGAAGACGCCTCTGCCATCAGCGCTGGCGCTTTCAAACCGTCCGCCGTAAGTGGCACCGCTTGTGGCGGCTGCTAAGCCATAGACGCCGTAGCCCGTAGTGCTGTTGCTTCTCCCAACCACTCCATAATTAGCGCCGCTAGAGGCGGCTGCTAAGCCATAGACTCCTATGCCCGAAGTGCTGTTGCTTTGCCCATATACACCGTTGGCAGTGCCGCTGTTTGCAGGTGTAAAACCAACGACGCCTATGCCTGAAGTGCTGTCGCTTTGGCCCCACGCTCCGTAGGTGACGCCACTAGTGGAGGATGCGTAGCCGAGGACGCCGATGCCTGAAGTGCTGGCGCTTTGCCCATACACTCCGAAGGTGGTGCCGGTGGCTGCAGAGTGAAATCCATATATGGCGCGGCCCCCAATACCCGTTTCTACATGGAGACGGTAAAGCGGACTGCTCGTGCCAATGCCCGTATTCCCCGTGTTGTAGTAGATGCCGCTTCCCGATGCTTGCCAGAAGGCATCCTGTAGATCGGTGCTAGGCGACCACGTGCTGCCGTTCCACTTCAATACCTGACCGAAAGAAGGGGACGTAGAGGCTACCGCCTTGCCCTGCAAACCATCTACCAACGGGTTAGGATACGTCCCGGACAAATCTCCGCCAGCAGCACCGCTCGGAGGCGGAAGCGCTTGCCATGTACCTATCCCAGAAGCGTCCGAAGTCAGAACGCGACCAGCAGCAGCGCCCGTGGACATCTGAAACGCATCCGTCTTGATCGCACCCGCAATCAGTGTCCCCGATATGTTCACGTGACCCGTTTGCTGTATCCCAGGTGTCTCCGATTGAAGCAAAACAACGCCTATAGCTTCACGCTGTTCCCCTTGGGGCGCTTCCGGAACCGCATTCGGCAACGTCACCAAAACGTAATACTCTTTGCCTTCTATGAGATCATTTGCGTGCAAAGACGCGGTGTAAGTTCCATCCTTTACGACGGCAGTCGAAATGCTTCGGTAGGCAAAAACCCCCCTGTCTTTGTCAAAGAAGTTGAACGCCAATTCGGCATAGCCATCAGGGACGGATTTCCTCTTCACACTGCCGAACATCGTGAGTTCTCTCTCTTGTGCAGAAACGTCTTTGGGCAAAACCAACCAGTTTATTGCAACCGATGTGATAACCGCCCCTAACAAAATAAATAGTAATTTCATTGCTCTTCTCCTTGCGGATGC
>DATMAR010000011.1 GCA_035559795.1 Fimbriimonadales bacterium
CTGGGAAGCCGTTTCGAGCGGAACTGCAGGTGCTAACGATAAAGTTACCGATGCGGTCATCACTTCGAATATAGAAAGATTCATTCAATCTTCGGATAGAGAGATTCGCGCACGAATAACGTGGACACGCATCGCCACCGCCACCTCACCGCCTTCGGAGATATTCGTAGACGAGGCTACTTGGCGTTTCGTGTATCAATAGAAAACCTCGCATGATTGCGGATATAGAAATGAATATGATCAGCCGATATAAGTTCAAACTGAACGTCCGATTATGCTTTTTGAGGAATAACAATTCCTTAGTGTTATTTTTAAGGAGACAAGTATGGTTAGAGTATCTGTCTTTCTTTGCGTTACTATCTTCGCAGGAAACGCATTCTCGCAAAATTTATATTTAAACGATTATTATTACGAGCCCTATTTCTCCGGATTCATTTTCCCTACTTCGTTCGCTTGCATAGGTGAAGAAGAATTCCTCGTGCTCGAAATTCACACTGGACGAGTCATTCATCTGAAAGAAGGCAATAAAACGATAGCCCTCGACCTCGATGTTTCCAACAACGCAGAGCAAGGATTACTGGGAATCGCTCTGCATCCGAATTTCATAACCAATGGTGTCGTAGCGCTCTTTTATTCGAAAAACGACCAAATCGGCAAAGACGGAGGAAATTGGATCGACAATCGCGTAGAAACTTTCTCATGGGACGGCGAAAAATTAAATTTCCTAAATACACTAATAACTTTCCCTTACGACCCCGATCAAAAAAATGGACCGACACATGACGGTGGAAAACTCACCGTCGGGAAGGACGGACATCTTTATATCACCCATGGAGATTTTTTGCGAGGAGGATTCGAAAACCCACGAATCGAAATGAACACGAGCGAAACGGATGTCGCTGGAGTAGGTGGGATATATAGAATCTCTTTCACGGGAGAAATTCCTCGGGATAATCCTTTTTACAATAACAGTAATCCTCAAATTCAAAGTCTTTACACATATGGTCTGCGAAATTGCTTCGGCATCGCGACTGACCCTTATACTGGAAGAATATGGGCAACAGACAATGGTCCTGACCAATATGATGAAGTCGATATCATAGGTTCCGGATTCAATGGAGGTTGGCTAAAAATCTGCGGACCCGATGTTCGGGCTTCGAAATATGCAGAAAACAATTATACGGATTACGATGCAAATGACCTCGTCTATCTGCCGAATGCGTATTACGATGACCCTGTGTTTTCATGGCTTCAACCCATAGGTGTCACACAACTCGTTTTTTTAGATAGTTATAAATTCTCTCCGCAAGAGCGCGGAAATGTCCTAATCGGTGAATTCAACTATGGAGGACTTTATCTCTTCGAGGTCAATACGAATCGAAACGGTTTCGTTCTCGGTGGAGCACTCGCCGATAAAGTCGCTGACAACTCTGAGGAAAGAAACCTGAATAAAGTCGGAGACAATTGGGGAATCATCGTGGATATGACCATCGGAAACGATGGATATTTATATCTTCTGCGTTTCGAGACCGGAGAAATTTACCGCATACGCCCATACCAAGATCCTGTCATTCCGAAATCATTCGATTTGAAAGCAGGAAAACTCGTCAACGGCACGCTTACAGATATTCAATTTAGCGATGACTCTTATATGATTTTTCAAACAATGCTGGGAAGGGCTGCCGGAGATGCGCAAATCGAAGTCTTCTCCGTTGCCCCCCCTCCGAGCACGAAGACATTAACAGAACTGCAATTCTTCGTAGAATCGAAAAGCTTCAAGCCTCTCGTACAGACAATAGAACTCTACAACTATGAAACCCAAAAATACCAACTCGTATCCCTATCCACGACCACATCGAGCGATAACACGACTCAGGTAAGCATAACGTCAGACATAAACCGATTCATCGAACCGCTTACACGTGAAATTAAGGCACGAGTGAGTTGGTATAGCGTCTTCTCGATTCTTTCCTTTCAATCTGCAATCGAACTCGACAACGCATCCTGGAAATTTATTTATAAATAAACCGTAGGAGCACCGTAAGGCGCGAATAAAACCTGTAGGAGCGCCGTAAAGCGCGATTTGTAAGCCTCAACTGCTTGTAATGCCTCAACTGCTCCTGCAGTTGAGGCTTCTACTTCAATCGAACTCCTAACCGACACTTCTACTTCTACCGGACCCCTAACCCGACACCAGGAATACTATTTCCCGAACAAACTTCTTATAAAAAACCACAAATTCGCAGGTCTCTCCGCCAAACGCCGAACGAAATACGGATACCAACTCATTCCGTAAGGAATATAAATCCGTAAGTTATATCCCTTCTCGACCAACTCTGCCTGCAATTTCCTTTTCACTCCGAATAACATCTGAAATTCGAACTTCTCTTTCCCGATATTGTTCTTCGCGCAATATCCGATAACCTGCTCGATAATTCGTTCATCGTGCGTCGCAATCGCTGGAAAATTCCCTTTCGAAAGCAATTTCTTTGCATATTCCAGATATGCTGCATCAACATCCCGCTTTTTTTGCAGTGCAACCTCGGGAGGTTCTAAGTAAGCACCCTTTACCAAACGCACACGTATCCCCATTCCTATCATCTCTTCGATGTCTTGTTTTGTTCGATGAAGCATCGCCTGCAAAACCACCCCCACATTCTTTCTCTCGGGCCATACCTCACGCACTAATCTCAGCGTTCGTTCTACTGTCGGGCTCGATTCCATGTCTATACGAATGAAATTCCCGTTACGAGCAGCGACGTCCAAAAGAGTAATCAGACGCCTCTTCGTCTCCGCCTCTTCGAAATCGTGTCCCAACTGCGATAATTTCACCGACACATTGATTTTTTCAGGTGCACTTCCCCCCCCATACGGAGAACGAGCGATATCCTCTACCAGATGCATATATTCCTGAAACGCCGCCTCCGCCTCTTCGTGTCGCGTTGTATGCTCCCCCAAATAATCCAGAGAAGCCGTGAATCCTTTTTTTACCAACTCCTCCGCACTTCGAATTGCGTCTTCGCGTTTGTTTCCCGCGATGAATCTTCGAACAACTGGCTGGGTGATTCTGCTATTCCGTATAAAACGTTCGAACCACGGACGACTGCTTACTAAAAGTATCAGAGAACGAGATAGCATCACGAGTACGACTCGATACTACCTTATCCTCCCTTCTTCGGCAATCTTTTATCTCGATTCTGAGTTCGACTAATCTTGCGGCGAGATAGCGGCTCGAAGAGTGCGACTTCTGCTTGTTTCAACTCCGCCCCTCGATAGTAAGCAGACAAAATTTCCGCGAAATCATAGCCCGCCATCGCTCGGCTTTGAGCGCCCACCTGGCACATCCCTACGCCATGCCCCCATCCCTTGCCCTCGAATTGCCACCCATCTTCGACTCGATTCACTTCGAACAGCGTACTCCGTAACTTGTTCACACCCATAAGGTTTCTGAAATCTACACCCCTTAAAGTCTGTTCCCCCTTTTCTCCTCGCAAAAGCATCTCTTTCACCCTCCCGGACGAAGAACGCTGAACGATAACGATTTCTCGCACCATACCGATTGCAACTTGTCTTTTCTCGAGCAAGGATAACAATTCCTTATCCCCCAATAATAAACTCCAACTATCGTATTTCGAAACCGCATTGAAAGGATTTCCGTTTACGTCTGCATCGAGCACACTAACTAAATAGGGAACGTCGCTAGAAAAAACTTCCGAAGCAGATTCCGTTACCCCCCCACAATCTGCGCAATACAAAGCCGAAATCGGCTTGCCTTGATGGATCAATACCAGATGCGCCGTCTCCGATATCGCCTCGTTCGTGCTTTCTTTTTCTACGTCGTAACCGCGATACACCTGAGAACTCGTCGTGTCGTCCAAATCGTAAGGCGTTTTTCTCTCGTGGATCATCCGGCTATAGGCAAAGGTTCGTGCGGCGACCGCCTGCGCCTTCAACGCTTCTTTAGACCAAGTAAATGGCATTTCACAAGGAACGACACCTCGCAAATACAATTCCACAGGCAACTCGTTAATGACTTGCAGGGAATCTCCCATTACTACGACTCGAATCCCTCCCCTATAATTTCGTTTTATCGAAGAAGCGCGAACTTCTATAATTTCGTTCTTAGCGCGTATATCTACCATGGAATAAAGTTTGCGTTCCGATTTCGTCGAGTCTTCCCCGATTTTCAACCTCCCTCCATCGAAGCTAACCCTTTCTTGCTTTCCATTCTCGCATCGCGCAAGGGTCTCACCAGTCTCCCCATCGTAAATTTCGAATCCCTCCTTCGATGAAAGGAAAACCTCTTTCGCCGTCCCGAGGCTTTTTAGATGAACCCGAATCGAGGGTCCCCAATTCTGCTCCGCCGCCGATTGCTTTGCAAAGGCAGCTCCTCCGTTGAGCAAAACCCCATTGAGCAAAATCACCCCCAAAGTAGCCCAAACCTTCATCATCATCAGATTATGGCAATTTTGGGCGAGGCAACCTGCTTTTGCCTGACCTTATTTATAGACAAGCAGACAACCTTCCTCTGGCTGGTTAAACCTTCCCGATGGCTATCTCCCCTCGCCACTTATGACCCAATCCAGCTGTTCATTCATTCGTAACCCATAAAAAATAAAAAAATTTAGATAACCCCTTGACAACACTTCCACTCAAGGGGTAGGCTGGTAGTTTGTCATTGCACCGCGGAGGTATTAATGAAGGTTGTCCGACAGGCTTCGGCAAATACCGAGCATGTCTTAGAAATTCCCAATCTAATCGAACTTCAACTCAACTCGTACAAAAATCTACTTGAACAGGGTCTTCCCGAACTTCTAAAAAGTTTTTCGCCGATATACGATTTTACCGGCTCGAACTTCATAGAGTTCGTAGACTTCTACCTCGGAGAGCCAAAGTATACCGTAGACGAGTGTAGAGCGCGAGACGTCACGTTCGAAGCGCCTATCAAAGTACAGGTTCGCTTAGGAGGCAAAGATCGAGAGGTCATCGAATCGGAGGTGTACCTCGGCGATTTGCCTTTAATGACTGACGCCGGCACTTTTATTATTAATGGAAGAGAGCGGGTCATCGTCTCCCAGCTCGGTAGAAGCCCTGGGGTGTATTTCTTCGACGAACCTCAGCAAGCCACGAAGTGGGAACTTCGACACGTTCTTATGCACCGCCTTCCACTCAGAGCGGAAGTGCTGCCGAACCAAGGCAAATGGATGGAAATTTCGGAATCCGAGCCGAATTTTGTCCTCTGGGTGCCGCTAAACCAAAGTAAGAAAATCCCGATAACCCAACTCCTCAAAGTTTTCTCTGCCTTCGAGCAAACGAAACAACCCATTACCAAACCCATCGAAGAAGCGATTCATCGCTATCTCGCCGAGCCGCTCGTCCATCCGCAAACCGGAGAGATACTCGCCGACACAGACACCTTTATCACCGAAGAACTCATAGAAAACTTGCCGAAAGCCGCCAGAAATCTCACAGTAAGGTGCTACGCTCGCACGAACACGAACGAAAACATCTTGCTCACCTTCGGAAAAACTCACGAAATTAAAAACCCCACTGCCGAAGAAATCGTCGGTAAACGAACCCTCGAAGAAATAACAGACGGGAGCGAACTCGTTATTACGAAGTTAGGAAAAATAGATTTCGATACCGCTAAAAAAATCGAGAGTTTGAAACTAAAAAAACTCAGAATACTCGAAGTCAATCCTTTCATCGATGCCTCCTTAGAACACGACACGACAGATAACGTTCGTAGTGCCCTTCGGGATGTTCATCGCAAACTACGACCGGGTGAAACTCAAGACGAAGAGAATGCAAAAGCACAAATCTATGCGCTCTTCTTAGATCCGAGAAACTATGATCTCGGACGCGTCGGTCGCCACCAGATGAATCGTCGCCTTCATTTGGACATCAGCGACGACGTTCGCCACGTCACCATCGAAGATTTAGTCCAAATGGTCATTCACCTTACGAAACTTCTCGATGGTGAAGCAAGTGGAGACGACATCGACCATTTGAAAAACAAACGAATTAAATCCATCGGGGAATTACTTCTGAATCAAATGCGCGTCGGATTAGCGCGAATGGAGAAAGTCGCGCGCGAAAGAATGACGAGCACAGAACCAGAGAATCTCCTGCCAGGAATTATCCTGAGCGTGAAGCCTGTAACGGCGAGCATAAAAAGTTTCTTCGCCAGCAGTCACCTCAGCACGTTCATGGACCAAACGAATCCATTGAGCGCTCTTTCGAACAAGCGACGTCTTTCGACCCTTCCCGAAAAGCGCCCCCCCGGGTCTACTCGCGCGGGTGTCGTGGACGCTCAACGCGAAGTGCAGCTCAGCGAATATGGACGAATTTGCCCGATCGAGACTCCAGAAGGTCCGAACGTCGGATTGATGAAACAGCTCACGGTCTACGCAAAAGTAGACGATGACGGGTTTTTGTATGCTCCGTTCCGAGTCGTGAAGAACGGAAGGGTTACGAATGAAATCATTTATCTCGTAGCAGGAGACGAAGACGATAAGAAAGTCGCCCCCCCAGATGCTCCCCTCGATTCCAAGGGTGCATTCAAAGACGAATACGTAATGGTGAGATACAAAGGAGAATTCCCCGAAGTTCCCCGAGACGAAGTGGAACTTATGGATGCCTCCCCGGTAATCGTATCCGTCGCTGCCTCTTGCATCCCCTTCCTCAATCATGACGACGGTGCTCGTGCGTTGATGGGCGCAAACATGCAAAGACAAGCAGTTCCCCTTCTGCGCTCGGAAGCACCTATCGTAGGAACGGGATACGAAACAAGAATCGCAAGAGACAGCGGTGCATCCGTCCATGCACTTCGTAACGGAATCGTTGAATCCGTCACTGCTCGCGAAATCCGAATCCGAACGGAAAACGGCGAAGTAGATTCCTATTTATTAGAACACGGACGCCAATCTAACAAATCCACATGCTTTACACAAAGACCTATCGTAATTCCTGGCCAAAAAGTATTCGCGAATCAACCTATCGCCGATGGACCGACTTGCGACAACGGTGAATTGGCTCTCGGAAAGAATCTCGTAGTCGCCTTCATGCCGTGGCGTGGCTACAACTTCGAAGACGCTATCGTCGTTTCGGAACGGTTGGTCAAAGAAGACGTATTTACTTCGATTCATATTGAACGCCACGATGTAGAAGCGGTAGATACGAAATTAGGACCTGAAGAAATCACGAGAGACATTCCCAATGTGGGGGAAGAAGCACTCAAGGATTTAGACGAAAGTGGAATCGTCAGAATCGGCGCAGAAGTACGTCCTCTCGATATTCTCGTAGGCAAAGTCCAACCGAAAGGTCAGGTCGAACTGACTGCAGAGGAAAGATTGATCATCGCAATCTTCGGAAAGAAAGCCGAAGAGACTCGTGACGTTTCCTTACGCCTACCACACGGAGAACAAGGAACTGTCGTAGATGTGAAAGTATTCAGCCGCTATAAATACCGCTGTAAAGAAACCGGAAAAATCTTCTACGAAGCAAAGAAACGAGAAAGCATGGTAAGCGAAGTAACCGGGGGGGAACTCGAACAAATCCCTGGTGACGAACTTCCAGCCGGCACGAATATGACGGTTCAAGTGTATGTCGCTCAAAAACGAAAACTCACAGTAGGCGACAAAATGGCTGGTCGGCATGGAAATAAAGGAGTCATCAGCAAAATCGTTCCCGAAGAAGATATGCCCTTCTTGCAAGATGGCACTCCGGTGGATATCGTTCTCAATCCTCTCGGCGTTCCGAGCCGTTTGAATGCAGGGCAAATGCTCGAAGCCCTTTTAGGGCTCGTTGGAAAAGAATTCGGAATTCGTTTTCTTGCACCAGCATTCGAAGGAGCATCCCCGCGACATGTACTCGAAGAACTGAAACATGTCGCAGAAAGCTACCGACAAAACGTTCTGCAAGCATACGTGAATTCAGAACTCAAACTCAATTTGAAATTCCGTCGTAACGCTTCGGTGGAGGAAATGTTCGAAGAAATCGAAAACGCTCTTCGAAAATTAGGAAAACGAAGACTCGAAGAAATCTCGAGCATAGTTGCAGCCGAGCCGGTAATAAGCGTAACGCAAATGAATCCTGAACCGGAGATGTCTTCGGAAGAAATCGAAAAGGAACCACCGTACAAAGCGCCTGAAAGCGTGTACCGTTCCATCCTCGAACGAATCCGACACAACGTTTGGGTGCGTGCGGGTATTGATGAGCGAACCGGCAAAAGTTTGCTCCGCGATGGAGCTACGGGAGAATTGTTCGAATTCCCGGTCGCTGTCGGCGTTATGTACATGTTCAAACTCGAACATCTCGCTGAAGAAAAAATTCACGCACGAAGCATCGGTCCTTATTCGCTCGTAACCCAGCAACCATTGGGCGGAAAAGCCCAATTCGGCGGACAACGATTCGGAGAAATGGAAGTGTGGGCTCTCGAAGCGTATGGCGCAGCCAACACTCTCCAAGAAATCATCACGATTAAATCCGACGACGTGATAGGCCGCGTAAAAACCTATGAAAGCATCGTACGTGGAGAAACGATTTTAGAACCAGGAATCCCAGAGTCTTTCAAAATTCTCGTCAATGAACTGCGGAGCCTCGGCCTGAAAGTAACTGTCGAGGATAAGAACAATCGAGAAATCAATTTGAAAGACCTCGAAGAATATTCTGCAGCGGACGATATGAAACTCGCTCGCTCCGTAGGATTCTTCTAAACATAACACGAAAACAAAATATGAATTTTATAATAACCTTCTATTGCCTTCGCAAAAAGAAACAAAAAGGTCAAACAAACTATGCCTGATGTATCTATATTCGACAAAATTCGTTTAAGCATCGCAAGTCCGGAAGACATCGTCGCATGGTCTCACGGCGAAGTCAAAAAACCGGAGACGATTAACTATCGCACGTTCAAACCAGAACGTGACGGTCTTTTCTGTGAGCGTATCTTCGGTCCCGTCAAAGACTGGGAGTGCCACTGCGGACGTTACAAGAAAGTCAAATACAAAGGAATCGTCTGCGAAAGATGCGGAGTCGAAGTAACACGCTCTCGTGTTCGCCGCGAGCGAATGGGACATATCGAATTAGCCGCTCCGGTGTGTCACATTTGGTATCTCAAAAGTGTTCCGTCTCCCATCGCGCTTTTACTCAACCTTTCTCCGCGCGATTTGGAAAAAGTCGTTTACTTCGGCAGTTTCATCGTGATTGAAATAGACCGTGAAAGCCTCGACGCAGCGCGCGATGAAATCGAAAAAGCAGTAGAAGACGAAAAACTCGCAATACAACAACAAGCCGAGGAACTCGAGCATGAAATCCGCGAGGAATTAGCACGAGAACTCGAGGAAAACAAAGACGAATACGACGAAGCGACTATCCGAGAACGCACGAAAGCAGTCAACGACCGCATCAAAGCAGAACAAAGAGACGCAAACGACCGCATCAAAGAGATGGACGTCGCGCTCGAAGTGCTATACAAACTCGAGCCGAATATGCTCATCGAGGAAGACAAATATCGAGCCGTCGTTCGAATGCTTCAGGCAGTGACACGCCGTCTCGGTCGGAATTTCTCTAACATGCTAAGAGCTGAAATCGGCGCTGCAGCAGTTAAGGAACTTCTCAGTCGCGTGGCTCTCGAACCGCTTGCAAAAGAACTCAAACATATCATCCTCACAACGACTGGTCCGAAGCGTGCTCGCGCAATCAAGCGACTCGAAATCGTAGAAGCATTCCTCCATTCGAAAGCCAAACCCGAATGGATGGTTTTGGAAAATCTTCCCGTTATTTCTCCGGAATTGCGACCCATGGTGCAACTCGACGGCGGACGCTTCGCAACCTCAGACTTGAACGACCTTTATCGCCGCATCATCAACCGAAACAACCGACTTAGAAAAATACAAGAAATCCGTGCACCTGAATCGATTATCAATCACGAAAAACGCCTTCTCCAGGAAGCCGTAGATGCACTTATTGATAACGGTCGTCGCTCCCGCCCCGTCGTGGGGAGCAACAACCGTCCGCTCAAATCCTTGAGCGATATGCTCAAAGGCAAAGAAGGAAGATTTCGCAAAAACCTTCTCGGAAAACGAGTTGACTATTCTGGGCGCGCTGTCATCGTCGTCGGTCCACATCTGAAACTTCACCAATGCGGCATTCCCAAAGAAATGGCACTCGAGCTCTTCAAGCCTTATGTCATGCGCACATTGGTGGAAGAAAAACTAACACCGAACATCAAAACTGCAAAGCGAATGATTGATAGAATGCATCCCGAAGTTTGGGACGCATTGGAAAAAGTCATCAAAGATTATCCCGTACTGCTCAACCGCGCTCCTACTTTGCACCGTTTCGGAATCCAAGCCTTCGAACCCGTGCTCGTAGATGGAAAAGCGATCCAAATTCATCCTTTGGTCTGCCCCCCCTATAACGCTGACTTCGATGGCGACCAAATGGCAGTGCACGTTCCTCTTAGTGTTGCGGCTCAAGCAGAAGCGCGCATCCTCATGCTGAGTTCTAACAACCTTTTCAGCCCGGCAAACGGGCAACCCACGATGACTCCGATGCAAGACATCGTGTTGGGTTGTTACGGACTTACTTTGGTTCATCGAGAAGCAAAAGAAAAGTTTCATGCCGCGCTCGAAGCCCATCGCAAAAATCCGACACAAAATCCTCCACCCAGAACGTATTCTTCACCAGAAGAAGCAATTTCTCTCGCCACGCATCCGGATATTTCGGTACGCATTCCTCTCAATGCACCTGTTTTCGTTCGATTGACTCGACCTGTTGGTCCTCCAAAAGAAGACGGCACACAAGAATACGAAACCGTCATTCGCGAAATGACACCCGGACAAATGATTTTCCACGAAATCCTTCCATTCCCTCTGAAATATCACGACGATTGGATTAACGTGGAGATGTCCAAACGCAATATCACCCGCTTGATCACAGAAGCAAAAGAAAAACTCGACTCACAAGCCGTCGTCGAAATGCTCGACCGTATAAAAGAACTCGGTTTCGAATGGGCAACGCGTTATGGCTTTACAATCACCGTCGCCGACGTTGACCCCCTCTCTGCTCCTACATCCGACCGCTCTCTCATCGCCACTATGGCTAAAGAATGGAGACAGGGAGTTATGCCCACCCATTATTCCGAAACTTACGCGAGGTCTCGGGCTGCTTCTCGATTGGGCGAACTCATCGAAAAGAAAATCGGTGACAGCCAAAAAGAAACACGCGTCGTTCGTAACAGATACGAACTCGGCGGTATCGCACGCAACGAACGCGACCGTAACCTCATGAATATCTGGGGAGACACTTTCGGAGATTTGAGTGAAAGCATTATCAACGAAATGGGTCAGTTCAACCCATTGCGCATGATGGTCGAATCCGGTGCACGAGGTTCGAAAGAACAACTCGTGCAGTTAATGGCGACGCGTGGAATGTTCCGCAACAACTTCAACCAGCCGATTACCGATATCGTCGGTGGAAACGGGCTTCTCGCCGGTTCGCGCGTTTTCGAATACTTCGTCTCGATGTTCGGTACTCGAAAAGGCGTAACCGACACAGCCCTTCTTATGGGTTACTCCGGCTTTATTGCAAGAAGATTGGTAGACGTCTCTCACGATGTCGTTATCAACGCAGAAGATTGTGGAACGACATCCGGTGTATACGTATCTCGAATCGAAAGCGACAACGACGTCATCGAAACCCTTAGAGAAAGAGTGCGAGGCAGAACAGCAGTAGAAGACATTTACGACCCACGCAATAAAGAGAAGAAAAAGATAGTCGCAGCCAATGAAGTTATCGATGACAAGACCGCCGACATATTGGAACAAATTAGCGAAACATACTATAAAGCGCGCTCTGAAGCGAAAACTGCTGAAGACCCGAAAAAAGTCATAAGTACTTTAGAAAACACCTATCGCAAAGCCGGATTCCGAATCGGCGAACATGGCGAATTGCAAGTTACTATCCGCAGTCCTCTCACATGCGACCTCGAGAAAGGAATCTGCAGCAAATGCTACGGATGGGACCTATCAACATCGAGATTGGCAGAAAAAGGGCTCGCAGTCGGAGTCATTGCAGCGGAAACGATGAGCGAGCCACTGAGCCAGTTAACGATGAGAACGTTCCACCACGGTGGCGTCGCTCTCGGAACGGTTCTCACTGGATACACCCAAGCCGGACGAATGTACGGAACGCTTCACCAAGAAATGAAAGCCGACATCGTGCGTGATGAATCCGCTTTGGAAACTTGGCCCGATTTCGTGAGTGAACAAAAAAGCGTGATCGAAGGACTCATGGGGAAAGAAAAGAACGGCGAAGAAAAACCCGCAAAAGGCGCTAAATCAAAAGCGAAAAAGACGGATCAGCCCCCCCGCGTAAGTACGGCGAACCGCCAATTGGCACGAGAATTAGTAGAACATTCGCTTTACCACTACGTAGGAATCCCGTTCGTCGAACGTCTCCTCGAAGCACGTCGTGCCCCGAAAGGCGAAGCCGTGATTTCTCGATACGGCGGTGAAGTGATAAAAATCGAAAGTGGCGCACTCGGACGATGGGTAGTCATCAAAGGAGAACTTCCCATAGATTCAGAAGAACTTCCTGGAAAACCGATTGCAGAAGAAATCCGACATCCGGAAACGAAAGAAGTTCTCTTTCAGCCAGGCACTGAACTCACGAAATCCGCGATTGAACGCCTCGCGAAGCTCGGAATCGAAAAAGTTAAAGTTCTCGAAATTTTGCTTCTTCCGAAACGCAGAATCTTGCTCATCAAAGAAGGAGACATCGTGAAACCGGGCGATCCGCTCACGCAAGGACCGATGGAATTGAATGGTTTGCTCGAATTTCGCGGCATCCGCGCGGTACAGGAATATCTCATAAAAGAATTGCAGTCTCTCTATAAATCGAACGGTGTGAATATCAACGACCGTCATCTCGAAATCATCTGCCGACAAATGCTGCGCAAAGTGAAGATTCGAGATGCTGGAGATTCGAAATTCCTACCAGGGCAGATTGTTGACCGCTTCGCGCTTCGTAGAGAAAACGAGCGCATTCAAGCGATGATCGATGCAGGTGAACAGATCGAGGCAGAAGATCCAATCACGGGCGAATTCGTGCGACGCACTCCGAGACTTGCAACGGCAGATCCCGTCATTCAAGGCATCACCGAAGCGGCTCTCACGACGGATTCCTTCCTTTCCGCTGCATCCGCACAGAAAACGGTGCGCGTTTTGACAGAAGCATCCGTGAAAGGCAAAACCGATGAATTGGTCGGACTCAAAGAAAACGTGATTATCGGTCGGTTGATTCCCGCCGGTAGTGGCTTCCCTGCTTATCGCAACATTCAAGTAAAAACGACGCGCGAACCCGTATGGGCGAAAACTGCAATCTCTGCTCTCGCAAGCATGCAGGAAAAAGAGTTACCCGAGGAAGCAGAAGAAGTAGAAGAAGGCGATATCGGCGACATCCGTTCTTTAGCCGAAAGCCTCGGCGCTGAACCTAAAAGCACGGAAGAAAAAGGACAATAAAACAGGCTTCGGCAATCTCAAAAGAGCGGTAAATTCACTTCAAAAGCAACGGGATAACCGAAACCCGACATGGTTTGCCCTCACTCGTCGTCAGCAACCTCTTCTTGTTAAAAACATCGAAGCATATTCCCTCACCTTGTCTCTCGAAAGGAATTCGTAGCAATCGAGGCGCTTTCTCGAACCAGCGTCCTTTCGAATTGTCGTAAAGATATGCCACGAAATAAGTACGAACAACGACAAATTGTCCATCCGGGCTCATGTCCGCACCTGTAACTAAACGGTTCGCTCGCACCGCGTTGTCCATTTTCAATTCACCGAGTTTTTCCAGAGTATAAGAATGTTTCGAATCCTTTAGAGAAGCCATATAAACACCAGGTTGACCAGCCCTTTCTTTTGTAATTAATATCAATTCTTCCTTCGGAGACACGATTAACGCTTCGCAATCATGCGCCTCATCGGGATATTTCAATGTATATGTGTCGAATTCTCTTATCGTGTGAATCCCAGGTTTCGCCTCGGGTTCGCGAACTCGATATACAACTATTTCTTTTCGAATTCTCGCGTTATCTCCGACATCGGCGATATACAAATAGGGAACTCCTCCGATTTTTGCACTCGCCATATCCTCCCAATCTATCGCCTTTGCATTCTGCAAGGTGTATGTTCCCAAATCCTTTCCATTTTCGTCGAATGCGTACAAGTTCGGTCCGTCGCCGCTATCGTTATGGGTCCAATAAATCCCTCGCATTCGATGAGATGCGGCCACTCCGCTGCTTTCCGTAACATGCGAATTTTCGAGTTCGCAAAGAAGCGAAGATTGCCCAGAGGACGGAGTCAGCCCGAATGCGAATAAACAACAAAAAACAGAAATCATCATAAACTCATCAACATCCGATGCGAGCAACTACACCTCTGTTTCGAGTGCGAAACGCAAGCATTCTATCATAAAACAAATATTGATGCGCCCACCCTGCCAAATCTCCGAATCGCTCACGAAACAGTTCGCCAATCGCATTGTAGCGTCTCTCGGTGAGGCTTTTCCCCTTCCATTCGGGAAAATAAAGTTCGGTTGCACGATTCCATAGATGCGTATCTACTGGAACGGCACGTTCATGTCCTAAACCAATCAAGCACACACAATCCGCCACCTTCTGTCCCACCCCTTCGAATTCACATAACGATGCTTTCGCTTCTTCGTAAGGAACACTTTTCAAACCTTCCAACCAATTCCGTGGTTTTTGCAAAAGTTTTTTCGCAACCAATGGCAAAACTCGTCCACGATATCCGAATGCTTTGGCGCGCAGTTCGCTTTCTGGAATTTCTGCAATTCTTTCCGCAGTCGGAAAGGCAAACCACTCTGTTCCATTTTCTATTTCCTCGCCATATTCTGCGAGTTTAGCGACCAATCCCATGATGCGTTTGATGTTGTTATTCGGCGTGCATAGAAAGGTAAAAAGTGTCTCATCCGCTCGCTCGGGACGCAATACGCGCAAACCTCGATGCGATTCGACATACGGTTTGAGTTCCGGTGCGATGCGAATTATTTTTTCTGCGATTTCCGCTGAGCTTCGATGGAGTTGAAAAAAACGATACGCCGCATTCCTATCCGGAAAAGATTCTAACTCCCAGCCTTTTTTAACTTTTCTCGCTCGAATAATGCTCGAACCGTCTATCCCGATCCATCCGTCTTCGACTCTGCGAAAGCGAAACACTTGTCCACTACAAACACACAAACCTACATCCAATTCTTCGTCGGGAACGAAAATCACTTTCGAACACCGCTTTCTTCGAGCATCTTGAGAAATTCTTTTTCATCAATGATTTTCACACCGTATTTTTTAGCATTGTCCAGTTTCGACCCAGCGCCTGGTCCGGCAACGACCAAATCCGTTTCTTTGCTTACACTGCTGCTCGCGCGTCCGCCGAGCCTTCGCACCAAAGCTTCAGCATCTTCTCGCGTCATCGTTTCCAACTTGCCTGTAAAGACAACAGTTTTTCCAGAAAACGGAGTTTTCGTTTCTTCCTCTGCAGCGATGGGTTGCGGCTTCACCCCCGCTTCCTCTAATCTCTTCAAAAGACGCTTGGTTTCTTCGCTTTTGAAAAATTCGACTAATTCTTTCGCAGTGTTCGGTCCGATATCCCGTACTTCTAAGAAGTCTTCGTAAGTGGCTTTCTTTATGCGATCGAGAGTTTTAAAATGCTTCGCGATATCGAACGCCGCTGCTTCACCTACGTAAGGAATTCCCAGCGCGAATAAAAAACGATTCAAAGGTCTTTTCTTCGATGCTTCTATTGCGTTCAAAAGATTCGAAACACTCTTTTCTCCCATCCCCTCCAATTCCATCAATTCGTCTTTGTATTCTTTCAAGTGATAAATGTCTGCCGCATCTTGAATATATCCCAAATCCATAAAACGCAAAATATGCTTTGCGCCCAACCCTTCGATGTCCATCCCGTTTCGAGAGACGAAGTGGATAATACGCTCGGAATTTTGCGCAGGGCAATTTTTGTTAGGACAACGTAAAGCAACTTCACCGGCTTTTCTCTTCGTCAGTTTCGTTTTGCACACCGGGCATTTTTCAGGAGGTTTTGGAATGCTTCCTCGATGCCCCGATTTCGAAACAGGACCGACAACTTCTGGAATCACCTCTCCTGCCCTTTGTACGATTACGGTATCGCCTGGACGCACATCGCGCCGCAGCAATTCGTCGTAATTATGCAAAGTCGCCCGCTTTACGATAACTCCGCTCACGCGAACGGGTTCTAATATGGCAACGGGTGTAAGCACTCCCGTTCTACCCACCTGCCAAATTATTTCCTTGAGTTTCGTCGTGGCTTGCTTCGATGCAAATTTATAGGCTATTGCCCAACGCGGTCCGCGAGATGTGTATCCTAAACGATTCTGCAAATCCCAATCGTTGATTTTGAAAACGAGCCCATCGCATTCGTAATTCAAATTTTCTCTTTTCTTCTCCCATTCTTCTATAAATTTCAAACACTCATCGAGCCCTTTCAATATTCGGGTAAACTCGCTGACACGGAATCCAGCCTTCTTCAACCAGTTATAAAGTTCCCACTGCGTCGAAAACTTCAGCCCCCCCGTAGCGCCGATTCCCCACGCCCAAAAAGAGAGCTTGCGCGATGCCGTAATTCTCGGGTCTAACTGACGGCAAGAGCCGGAAGCGGCATTCCTCGGATTTGCAAAAGGGGGTTCGCCTCTTTCTATTCTTTCTTTATTGATTCGTTCGAATTCTTTTTTATCGAGGATGACTTCGCCTCTCACCTCGATCGTGCCTGGTGCCTCTGTCAGCAAGCGAAGAGGAATCGTGTTTATCGTGCGCGCATTCGGTGTTATGTTTTCTCCGACTTCACCGTCCCCACGTGTCGCTGCGGTTTGCAAAACTCCCTCCACATAAGTAAGCGAAAGCGAAAGACCATCGAATTTCAACTCCCCCGAAAATTCTAACTTGGTATTTTCGGGAACTCCGAGCGCACGAGTAACCCTTTTATAAAAGGCTTCGAATTCCTTTTCATTGAAAGCGTTGTCCAAACTCAACATCGGAACAATATGCCGATGGCTTTCGAATTTTTCGCTCGGTTTTGCTCCGACTCTTTGGGTAGGAGAATCTGGCGTTATTAGTTCCGGATGTTCTTCTTCGATTCGTTTTAGTTCGGCGAACCACGCATCCCACTGTTCATCGGAAACTTCTGGCGAGTCCAAAACATAGTAGAGGTAATTGTGATAATTGATGAGGTCGCGAAGTTCCTTCGCTCTTTTTTCTAACGCCTTTAAATCCTTCGTTTCTGTAGTCTTCGCCATCAAAGATTGTTTTACCGTTTAATATTACGTTTTTTCTCTCTGAAAGGAAACCGTCGAAGAAAACTCCGCTTTCGAAAATCCGAAGGGATATTCGGGTCCCGATAACATAAGATGCCCGTTCCAGGTGACCTCGGATTTTTCGACAATTCCAGTCTTCCTCTCCAAAATCAACGTCCCTACGACGCTTATCCTTCCCCGCAAAGATAGACCCTTCGCTTCGGGGTGCTGCACGAGGTGGTCGAAGTCAAGATTCGTAGCGATTCTAAATCGAAACGCGGGAAAGGGGACGGTGTGGTCTTCGCCATCGAAAATGTAAACGAAACGAACCGGGATACTGCCTACCGGGTCGTCTTCTAAAAACGTTTGTACCGGGAAATCGAAAGGTACTTCGATGCTCGTCCCCACTTTCAGTTTTTCTGCGTTCTTCGTCCACGCCCAAGCCAAAGGAAAAAGCGGCAAGTTGAGAAAATGAGGGATTCGGGGCTTGCCATTGAACGTATAAAACCAAGAACCATCCGCATAACTCACGCGCCATTTGCCCCCCCAACCGAGAATAGACTCTCCTTTCGGCAATGGTTTACCTTCTTCCGTTAGCGACAAATCCTTCGAGAAACCCTCGACTTCATTCTCTCCTAAAGGCTTTACGATAAAGTTTCCCAAAAGAGTCGCTGACGTCACTTCTTTCGCTTTTACCCCCCCCAAATAACGACGAAAAACACTCCCGCGTATCCGATAAAGAAGGGTATTCTCTGGTGGCTTCGGGTGGATATCATGCCCTTGGAATGCCGCGTCGATAGGAGATAAAAGAAAAGGTGTGAGACCGAGCCCCACACCTGTAATCCAAGGCAGCGCAATCATTTTTCTTCCAGATACGTGACGATTGCTTTGAAATCCCCGTTCATCTCCATCGTTTGATTCATGTCCACCATGTCCATTTTCTGTTTTCCTTTCATGTTGTACTCTGCATGAAGAACTTTTCCGGAAGTTTTCTCGATAAGAGTTTCCCCTGTAAGTTGATATTTCGCATCCACGAGCATCTTGCCAACCATCGCTGCTTGGGGATTGTCCTTGAAAATTTCCGCTATGTCACCTTGCATGATCACCTCTCCCTCGATGGTAATCCAATGCACGGATTTGTCTTTGTAGTCTTTATCTCCTTTAAAGGTCGCTTTCAGAGTAATTTCCTTATTCGGCGCAAGCGGATACGGATATTTGATTTCCCAACTATCGCCTTCTTTCACGGGTTTTTCGGGAAACTCGATCATCCAAAACCCTATGTTGGAACTCACGCCCGACATCATTTGATACTCGGCAGGAAAACTTTTGAAATCTATCCCTTTGATACGATTGCGTTCATCCAACTTCCCTTTGATTTCTATCTCCTTCGGCACATCTCCCATAGGTGGTGGGGGCATTCCTTCGACGTCGAATTTCAAATCCGAGATAACCATCCGAACATCTGCTTCTTTTTTTTCTTTATCCACATTTCCCAGTTCGAATCGCATTTTCATCCCTGAAGTGAATTTCATCGGCATATCCACCACACCGGCTGAAGGCATGGAAATCATTTGCGAACCGGAGAGGTCGAATTGATAACTCTCTTTGGTGTTTTCTTTGAGTTCACGCCGCAAGAGAATTTCTTGAAATGTGAATGCAAGCGATGCAATTGCAAATAAAATTACAGGAACGTATTTTTTTATTTGTTTCATTTTCTCACCTTCTACTTCGCTGTTTGTTCTCTTTTAATTTTTTTCTCTCGTTCCCAAACTCTGCTTGGGAACGCACAATTCTGTCAAAACATTTTACGAGTTTTCTTTTCCAATACGAACGTCGTTATCAACTTTCTCGGCTTTTCTGAAGCTCCTTTTAGAGACTCCACCGAGGAGTTCGCTTCTGCGCGAATTTCCGCATAAGATATTACGCCTGAAAGCCCAGAAAAGTACACGACCCCGCTCCCTTTGACTGTCGTTTTTACGAGATATTCCGCCTTCTCTCGCGCAGAAACCGGGTTGTTATTCAAGTCTTCTAAGGTCTCGTAACTTTGCGAAAGTTCGACATCGAAGCGCTCACCCTTTTCCTCCTTGCCTTTGTAAACGACCTCGTAACGCACATCCGAATCTCCGAACTTTCGCGTATAAGTCCACTTTTCGTTTTCTATAATCTCCTTTTCCGGAAATTGCAAAAGCAAAAAGGTTATATCGGGGAGATGCTGAGAATGCAAACCCGGAAGCTGTACGGGCATATTCGCATCCGGTGCTGTTGTTGCTAATATTTTTCCCTGTTTCGTATAGGTTACTTTGGAATCGGGAAAATATTCCTTCACATCTTCGAAAGGAAGTTTCATAGAGACGAAATTATCGGATTCCCCGTCTTTCAATGCCAAATCGAACGATTTCAAAGAATATTGCACCTGAAGTTTATCCTCTTTCGCTTCGTTCGGTCTGATCTCCAAGCCTAAATCTACTTTTATTTTGTTTTCTATCCCCCCCAATATCGGCAAATAGCCGTCGAGGATTATTTTCACGGCATATTCGACAGGATTTTCTGGAATTTGGTAAACGAACGAAGATGTAACTAACAAAAGTAGGCTCGTAATCATCTCTTTATCCTTTTCATACGAATACTAAATGTTAGCGGAAACTTTCGTTCTTCGCTCGACAGCGCGTTTCACGCGTGCAATCGTCTCTTGCGAAACTTCTTTTTCGAAACTTCGAAATCCGGCAAGCCGAAATCCATGTTTTTTCGCCAAATCTTGCATTTCGCGAACTTGTTCGACCGAAACGTTTTTGCCGAGCGTATAGTTTTCGCAACGGTCTTCCAAAGCCAAAATCATCGTTTCAGCCATACAGGCATAAGCGGTTTTCGGAGGAAAACCGAAATCGAATCCGAAATCCACATCACCGGGAACTTCCACCAACCCACCTTCTATAATCAAAACATCGTCTCGCTCTTCGCGAACTCGCACGCTCACGTCGCGTGGTCGAGCGACGTCGCATACGATAGCACCGCTTTTTAAATGTTCCGGCTGAATAATCGCAGTTTCACTGCTCGTCACTGTAATCACGACATCCGCTTCTTTTAAGCGTCGAATATCCGTTGTCGCTTCTGCACAGTGCCCTAATTCCGAAGCCACTTTTGCAGTCGCTTCGAAATCGCGCCCGATCAAAACCATATGCGCGAATTCGGGAGCCAATAAAATCGCGCATGTTCTTCCAATCGAACCCGTTGCACCGACTACGGCAAGAATGGATTCTTTGGTAGGCACTTCTAACAACTTAGCCGCTTCGAGGGCACCTTCGATTGCACTCGCGATCGTGTAACTATTTCCGGTAGTTACTGCAATGGGACTCCGCTTTGCTACGGTTATCCCTCTATCGCCGACCACGGCAGTGAACGCGCCTAATCCAACGATTTTCGCCCCTTGCCTTGCAGCAAGTTCGCAAGATTGGACTATTTTTTCGTAAACGAACTCCAAAGGGAGTCTATTCATCATCCTGGGACTGAGTGGGCATCCGATGAACCAGCCCTTGGTTTCCTTACCCGTAATGGAACGAACTCCTCGTATTTCGCTGAGGACTTGAGGAGATTTGTGCTTGAGTAGCGCTTCGATGACAGGGGTCGGGAGGAAACGAGCGAAAGGATATTTACGCCCCACGTCCCTGTGGAGGTCAATGGGATGGAGGACGAAAGCGAATGTGGTCATGCAGAAACTACCGCAATTATGACAACCCTACGGGGGTTTAAGTTTCCCTTATTGGCCGCTATAGTCATGATTGCCATCTCTGGTTCGTCTATAATTTTTAGGGATTTTATGATTTCTCTCGTACCTGCATTATTGCTTCTGTTTTCCCCGCAAGCGAACCCCCGGGTGAGCATGGAAATCGAAAACCGGGGAAAACTCGTGATAGAACTCTTTCCGAAGGAAGCCCCGAAAACGGTGGAACATTTTCTTGACCTCGTAAAAAAGGGCTTTTACAACGGCGTGCGTTTCCATCGAGTCGAGAATAAGCCGAGACCTTTTATCGCAGTCACAGGGGATCCATTGACGAAAACACTTCCTCTCGACGACGAGCGAATCGGCACGGGGGGGAGTGGAAAGAAAGTTCCTTTCGAGAAAAATAACGTTCCGTTTTTGAACGGCACGCTCGGACTCGTTCGCGATGAAAAGGATGAAAACAGTGGCGATAGCCAATTCTTTATTTGCATCGGAAATCAGCGATTTTTAGATGGAAGATATGTGGCATTCGGACGAGTAGTGGAAGGACTCGAACTCCTTCCGAAAATTCAGCGGGGGGATAAAATTGTTCGGATGACTGTGATTAATCAAATGGAAGATTAATCCAATGGAATAAATTGGATGTCATCTGATTAATTTACGCCATAAAAATAAACAACGTAAAATGGCTCATCCTTGCGTACAGGTGAACCCTTTATGGGTCTAAACCTTTATGGGTCTATAAATCAAAAAAATCGGTTCCCCTTGCGCAAGCAGGGGGAACCAGAATTGTAAGGATGACATAGTGGTGACGAATCGAGTTCGTCACCACTCTTCCCAGACCTCGGAACCTTACCGTTTCACATTCAGCAGTTCCTGAAGCATCTCATCAACCGTCGTCACGATTTTTGTGTTCGCTTGGAAACCACGCTGGGTGATAATCAACTCCGTGAATTCGCTTCCCAAATCCACATTCGAACCCTCCAAGAAGCCTCCATGGATTACGCCTCTTCCTCCTGAACGCGGAGGTCCGATAACGGGAAGCCCAGAATTTTCCGATGCCTGCCACAAGTTATTTCCGATGCGTTCCAATCCTGCGGCATTCGGAAACTGCGCCAAAGCGATTTGTCCCAAGTGCCTGGTCAACCCGTTTGCGAAGATCCCCGTGATCGTGCCATCCAAGCCAATCCTGAAATCAACGAGTACTCCCGGTGGAAACCCATCTTGGTCTGTTAAGACCACTTGCGAATCGGCAGCCATCTGCGTTATCGCATCGAAATTCAAATTTACATTAAACACAGGAGCACCGTTCGAAGGCGTTATAGAAATGATTTGCGAAGCGCCTTGATTGATGAGTGCCCCGTTCGCGTCGAAATAGAGTGGTTGTCCAGTCGTTGCTGAACTCCCCACGAGAGTCGAACCTTCGCTTGCGCTCCAATCCCAACTCGAAACCGCACCAGGTGGGGGTGAGCCGGAAGGAGGAACTTGATGGTTCGAAAACGTGATTTCGATGTCGTGCGCCCCCCCGAGACTGTCGTAGACTCGGAAAGTAACTTCCCAAGAATCCGTCGGTGTTGCGAGTGCTCCGAGGTTTCCGGCAAATTTCGCCGACGTCGTAACCTGAACGGCTTGCAACTGCCCTAAAGGAATCGTGAGAAAACTATTCGCACTCAAAGGTGTGGTGGTGTCTATATTTCCGGAAGCGTCCGCCACCCAACCGAGCAGTTTTTCGCCTGTTGCGGTTTGCACGAGCGCGCCGAAAGCGTCCAAATCGATCGTTCCATCGCGAGTGTAGGCGATTCGCTCGCCGTTTCCCACGAGGAAATAACCATTACCTTGAATGGCGAGGTCGGTTTTTCGCCCCGTTGTTTGGAGATATCCCTGCTCGAGGTTCATATCCGTGCTACCGATCAAAACTCCGAGCCCGTACTGAAGGGGGTTCGTTCCTCCGAGCCCCCCCTCCGATGGACGCGTTGCCCCCCGGATACTTTGCGCAATCATTTCTTCGAAAGTCACTCGACTGCTTTTGAAAGCCGTCGTGTTGACGTTCGCTAAGTTATTTCCAATGACATTCATGCGCATTTGCTGCGCTTTTATGCCGGAGACTCCGGCTAATAATGCTTGAAGCATTTCATTTACCTCCTCGATTGTTCTTAATAGCGCAATGAGGAGACCCCCCAGCCCGTGCACCGAACCGAGTCCAGCCTAAACGAACACTGCGCTATCTATATTCGTGAATACATTTTCTTTGAGTTGTTCCTTCGTAACAGCAGTAATCACCGTGCGGTTGTTCACACTGATCACGAAGGCGATTTCGTCCAACATCACTAAGGATTCTCGACTACCTTTTTCTGCTGCGCGTTCGACTCCATTTTTCACTCGCTCCCATTCATCGCGATTCAATTCGATACCCCTGCTCTGGAGACGCGTCTGCGCATGACCGGAGAGCTTGAGATTCAACTCGTTCTTCAGAATTTCCGCGAATTCGAGTCCTTTCGAAGGTTTTTCGAAAGTTCGCTTCGTCCGTTGGACTTGCTGTTGTTCTACGAGCTGTTGAATTTTAGGGTTTACGCGCATAAGAAACCTCGTTATCTTTCGGAATCACATAGTTATTCGAATCACTTGTTCGAGACCGTACGGCATTCCGCCGACGATGACATTCACATTCCCGTTTCTCATCTCCACTGCTTCGACGACACCTCGAACGATTTCCCCACCGCTATCGTTCGGAAGCACTTCGACGACTTTTCCGATGAACGAAGCGCCCTGCGCAAGTTCCATTCCCTTTCGCATACGTCCAATGCCGTCCACCATTCCCAATTGCGCCATTTGTGCGAAGAAATCTCTATCGTTCATCGGTTCTAACGGATTTTGCGTGGAAAGTTGAACGACGAGCAAACGCAAGAAAGCATCCGCATCCAACGCATTTTTCTTCTCCGGCAACTCCGGAATGAAGGCATCGCTCGAAATGTTCTGAATTTGCATGTCGTTCTCCTAAACGCTAAAATCCAATCCCGAAGTGCGAAACCAAACCAACGAATTTGGTCGCAGATTTTCTGCTGTGGAAATTCCCTCATGCCGCCAAACGGGAGGAACCGGTGCTACCGAAAATGGCATCGAATCTCGATGAGGATTCGCTTGAGCGCCTATATGCATCCCCCCCAAGTGAAGTCCTCGGCTATTCAGAGCATGAACGAGTTGCTCGCGATTCGCTTCCAACACCGTGCGAACATCGGGATGCGAGACGAGTATTTCCGTCTCGACACGATGACCCTGTGTTCGAACTGTTACGGACAACTTGCCCAACTCGGGTGGGTCGAGTTGAATCGTAATTGTCTTTTCACGCTTGCTTTCCAACATTTCTTGCAAGCGTTCGATGACCGTATTCAGCAAAGGTCTTGTCTCGATTCTTTGCATAGGACGATTGTCTGGTGTCGAAGGTGAAACAGCATGCGGTGAAATTTCGCCGGGCATCGAGTTACGAATGCCGTTTTCCGAACGCGGTGTTGCCGGTCTTTCGACAGATTCTTGTTCCACATCGAAGTCAATTATCGAGGGTTCGGAAATAAATGCTTTTATGGGTTCATTCTCTCGATGCTCGACACGTTCGATGTTTTCGGCATGCGTATGTCGCCCTCGGATACGCTCCCACATATTATGCAAATCCAATGCATTCTCTGGTGCGATGGATAAAGGCGCGCGAGTCTCCGACTGCTGCTCAGCTTCGAATAAACTTCGCAACGCACGAAGCACTGTTCGATGAGGAACGCCTTCGCGAATCAATCGCGACACCCATTCGACAATCGTTTCTTCTGTGCCGCCTCTTTCGGAGCGTGAGCGCAGTACGTTTTCCGGAACGTGCGATGTTTCTGGCGTTTCACCCTCGATATGGGAACGAAGCCGATTGATCAAATCCTTTGCAATTTCCGGAACTTCGTTTTGATTCGGACTGCTCGGAAGATTTCGCCCCCCCTCTGGAGTCGAAGGATTTCCAGACATGCGAATTAAAAGCCTGCTGGGAATCAATGGAATCGCTACCCTCGGAGATTCTCCATCTTCCGATTTCATCCCCACCGGACGATGCGGATCTCCTGGATTCGCTGGCGATGAATTCACCTCACGTTGCTCAGCCGAATCTCTTATCGCGGTATGAGGAATAGCAGCCGAAACTGGCGTATTTGAAAGATAGAACGGCAGTTCGATACCTCCGAAAAACGGCACTCCGAGAAGCGGGATGCTCGGTTTTTCTTGGTATCCCCTGTCCGGCAATCGCTGTTCAGCATTCTGCTCTATCCCAGCAGCCCCAGGGTCCGACTGTTTTCCTATACTTGCTCTTCTCGTAATTTTTGATGTGACCAACCTGTTCGGAGAGGAAGCAGGCGCTTTTTCGACCGTGTTTTGTTGACCTTGGTCATTATCATCACGCTTTACGTTCTCCCTCACTTTTCCAAGCAGGTAGGTCGCCTTTTGCGGTGCTTCCTGTCCCGTCGGGCGCCGTTGAGGCAACGACGGGAGGATAGCGCTAAGTTCAATATGCATAGCGACACCCCCTTGGTGTATCCACAGGGAATCATCGGCTCAATTTGCGAAACCCTTCAGGTATCAGGCGTCTTTTTATCGAACGCAACTTACGGTAGAGTGGACTTGTCTTTTATGTCAGTCAAAGAAACTATCCGAAAACTCACTCCCTACTCTCCGGGTAAGCCTATCGAAGAACTCCGCAGGGAATTCGGCATTACCGGAGAAATCATCAAACTCGCGAGCAACGAAAACCCCCTCGGTCCGTCACCGAAAGCGGTAGAGGCGTTGCAAAAAGCAGCAAAGGAAATTCATCGTTATCCGGATGCATCCGGATTCGAACTCAGGCAAGCATTAGCGAAAAAACACGATATCCCCATCGAACAAATCGTTTTAGGTTCGGGAAGCGATGAATTGATTCATTACATCGGATTAATCTTTTTAGAAGCGGGCGACCATCAAATCATGGCAGATCCTGGATTCAGCCGTTACGAGCCACTTGCGACTCTCGTCGGAGCGACGACATCGAAAGTCCCTGTAGACAAAAATGGCAAACACGACCTCGAAGCGATGGCGAGAGAAGTCAACGAAAAAACGAAAATCGTGTGGATTGCAAACCCGAATAACCCCACCGGAACGATCGTACGAAAAAGAGAACTGCGAAGTTTTATCGATGATTTACCGAAAAACGTAGTTCTCGTTTTGGATGAAGCGTATTTCGATTTCGTGGAAGATTCGGAAATGCCTGATTCGCTCGAATGGGTGAGAGAAAATCGCGCCGATAAAGCAAAAGTTATCGGACTTCGTTCACTCAGTAAAACGTACGGGCTCGCTGGCGTTCGTATCGGTTACGGCTTTTTCCCCCCCGAATTTGCGGACGCGATACATCGAATACGAATGCCTTTCAATGCGAATTCTTTAGCTCAAATCGCAGCGCTCGCAGCCCTCGGTGATAAAGAGTTTTTAGAGCGCTCGAAAAAAACGAACCGCGAAGCGATTGAAAAACTCACGGAAATCTGTTCGAAATACAACGCAAAAGTTTACGAAAGCCATGCGAATTTCGTTTGGGCGGATTTCGGAAGACCTACTCAACCGATTTACGAAGCGCTCTTACGAAAAGGCATTATCGTCCGCCCCGGTTCGACATTCGGAGCACCGAATTGCCTGCGTATCAGTGTAGGTCTTCCACATGAATTGGAAATTTTCGAAAAGGCGCTTGGGTCGCTTCTCTAAAAAATATACTAAACTATAAGCAATCTTGTTCGGAGGCAGCAATGGGCTCTTGGCTCCCTCTCTACGCAATTGCGGTCGGGTTTCTCGTTTGCATAGTGGACTTCTTGCTCGGCAAAGGGACACGAACGGCTGCCAAGGCTTTTTGGGTTTGGCAAGGTTTCTATGGGTCTTGGTCGTTGCGAGTCACGTTGTTGATCGGTGTCGTCCTCGTCGCAGCGGCTCTAACCATCGAAAGATTTCGTAAAATTCCAGGAGAATGGCAAAGTGCCTTCGCATTTTTCCTCGGCGTGCTCGCCATCGTTTTCGCCGATGAAGCAGAAGTGCGAATGGGGCGTGCAAGGAAATCGCTCATTCCCTACGCTTTAGCCTTATTCCCTTCCGCCATCATACTTTTGCTCCCGATTCACGAAACCCAATTCTGGAAAGCCATCCTTTATATCCCTTTAGGCTCCGGATTTGCGGCAGCGCTTTTAGCAATAGGTGATAAAAGCCACGAAGCGAATTGGGGAACTATCACCACCTTTTACTCTTCACTTTTCGCTTTTTCGTTGCTTCCCGCATTCGCAAAAGATGAGGAGCATGAAGTCCCTGCTTTGCTCATCTTGCTAATGGCGGGGTTGTTGTCGGTTTCATTGGCGAATGTTTTTGCAGAACCATTTGCAAAATTATTTAAATTCGAACCTGTACCCGGCGCGAGCGCTGTTCTTTTCGGATTGCTCTTTGCAGTCGGTTCGCTACTTATCGGACAATATTATGTAAGTGACTTGGTCTTTACCGCAGTTGCTGTAAGCGGCGTGATTATAGCCGCGCTTTCTGCTTGGGTTTTATACGAAAAAGGCGAAGCGCATTCTGGACTTATCGGTCTTGCAGCCTTGCTTTGGATTGCAGGAATAACTGTTGCGTTCGGGTTAATGAAGGATTATGGGATAACAGTCATGTTGCTGAGTGCTGGCATGATGTATGCGAACTTTCCCGTGAAACGCACGTTGCTCGCATTCGGAATCGCCGTCGGGATTCTCTTTTATCGTGTATTCATGGAAATTCACAGTTCGGATGTAGAAGCAATAGCCATCGGACAAAGCACTTACAGTATTTTAGGATTGTTGATTGGGATTCTCTTACCCATTGCACTTTTAGAATGGGGGGCGAACATACGCGCACGCTTCAGCAATTGGGCATTAGCCGTGTTAGCGCTCTTTACCATCGTCGTTTTGCTCGCCGTGATCAGCGTGATGATGCTCGTGATGGACGAACGTGGAACAGTCGGATTTATCGTAGGAAACGCACTTTCGCCTATCGTGCTCCTGTTCAAAGGCACGGAGCGAATAACGGTTCTTGCAATTACCCCTGCACTTGCAAGCAGTGTTATCTTAGGCCTCCCCCTTTTGCAAAATTATTTCGGCATGGAACGAGAAGATAAAATCCGCCTCGTCGCTTATTTTGCGGCTGTTGCGCTCGTTCTTATAATCGTTGCGAAATGGCTCACGCAGATTCCCAAAGCCAAACGTATGGAGAAAAGTTCATGAAGAGCGTTCAACCATTCGAAAATTGGTTAGCGTCACGTCAAGCAGCGATTATTATCGTTTCGATCATCAGCGCTGTTCTTTTCGGAATGGGGATTAGAGACGACACACCTCTATCCACCGTTCACGGAATCGTTACACTCCCCAACGGTACACCTATGCCGAAAGCACGTGTGGTTTTATCACCCGATTTCGATATCGAAGGCCGTATCCCCCCCACGAAAACGATTCGCACCGATTCGGAAGGAAAATTCGTTCTCACGAGAATCCCGTCCGGTAGTTATCACATCGAGGTCGTCACGAAAGCGCATTCGTTAGACATCCCCTTTAAGAACATCGAAGAGGGAGAAAACGAACTGAACCTTATACTCGAACCGAGCGACCCGTTTCTCGAAGTCAATTTAACACAACACGTATTCCTCCCTGGAGAAGAACCGAAGATATTTTTCGAAGGGTTCGATCCGACGAACGAACTTCGATTGAAGATTTACGAGATTCGTTTCGATAAAATCGTCGAAGCGGGCGGGCTCGAGTCCGTTTTATGGCCCGTCGGTCGGTGGGGAAAAACCATTCCAGACAAAGATCCCTCCTTCGAAAAACTGCGGGAAATCAAGCAACCACTAACAACTCGAGATATCGAGGGAGTTTTTCAAGAAGAATTTCGTTTACCCCCCCTGTCCCACGGGTTTTATTGGATAGAGGCAGACACGGGATTAATTCGAAACGGCACTTATATTCTCGTTTCGGAAATCGCCCTCGTCACGAAAAACATTCGCGGCAGTCTCTTGGCTTATGCGAGCCACTTGAAAACGGGAGAACCTATCGAAGGAGCGAATATCTATATAAAAAACGGAAAATCGCTGCATCTTTTAGGAAAAACGAACGCTAATGGCATCCTCGAAACGAACTACCGAACGAACGACGAAAACCTCACTTTTACGGCGCAATACGGAAACTCGCGCGCTTTGGTTACAAGTTACTCCTATGGAAAGCAAGACAAGTATCGTGCATTCCTCTACACCGACCGTCCTATTTATCGTCCAGGAAATACGATTCATTTCAAAGGCATCCTCCGCCGCATCGAAGGTTCGCAATTAAAAATTGCGAACAACAAAACTTTGGAAATCGAAATACGAGACCCCGAAAACTACCTTCTGGAACGTTACCAAGTTACGACGAATGAAATGGGCTCTTTTGCAGGTTCTTTCGAAACGAATCCGGAAGGACTCGTAGGCGGATATACTCTGAGTTGTAAATTCGAAGGTTTCGAAGAAGCCATAACTATCCCCGTAGCCGCATATCGCAAACCGGAATTCTCTGTCACTGTAAAACCAGACAAGCCTTATTTCGTCCGCGGCGACAAAGCATCCTTCACCGTCTCTGCTGAATACTACTTCGGAGGTCCCGTGGTGGGGGCACAAGTTAGTGCGTATCTTTACCGTGACCATTATTGGGGAAACATTGCGGAGTCCGAAGAAGAAGCGGAATATTATCTTAGTTATTACGGTCGCGGTGCCGGCTCGCAGTTTATCTTTTTGAAAGGAATTACAGATGAAAATGGAAAAGCCACATTCAGCATCGAAACGGATGATTTACCAGAAAAAAGTTCTTTAGATTGGATATATACCATTGATGCAGTCGTCGAAGAACAAGGGGGAAAGTCTTTTTCAGGAACAGGCTCGCTTTTAGTCTCTCGCGGTGCGTTTGCGCTCTATGTAGAACCTACGACTTATGTCTGCGCACCAGGAGAGAGCATCGAACTTTACGTTGAAACAACTCGATTAGATAATAACAAGCCAGTTCCGAACGTCCCTGTGCAAATAAACTATTATTATGAAGACTGGACACCCAAATCGAAATCGACCACAACCAATATAGGAACTTCAGAAACGACGACAGGAGAGAATGGTACGAGTGAACTCCGAATCACCCCTCCACGCTCAGGAAGCTTACGTATAGAGGCTACAGCCAAAGACAACCGAGGAAACATCATCGTTCACGAGGTGTGGATATGGGTCGCTCGTGAAAACGAAACGCTGAATTACAATTACAAAGACCTCGAGGTTACACTGGATAAACCCAAATACAAAACGGGGGAAAACGCAAAAGCGGTTATCAATACGAAACATGCGGGGGTGCATGCCCTGGTAACACTCGAAGGTGAACGGGTTTACCGCAAAGAAATCGTGCTTCTGAAAGGGAATACCAACGTTTACGAATTCCCCATCACGCAAGAACTTCTCCCCAATGCCTATATTTCCGTTTGTTACGTCAAAAACAAAACTTTTTACGAATCGGACGACCGGCTTCTCTCTTACGACCCGAAAAAAACCATACGCGTCGAAATAAATTCCGACAAAGAAACCTATGAGCCAGGTGAAGAAGCCACCTACACTATTCGAACTTTAGATGAAAATAACCAACCGGTAGACGCAGACTGCTCCTTGGCGGTCGTTGACGAATCTATCTTCGCGATACTAGAAGACAACAGAAACATATACGATGGTTTTTATCCGATAAGATATAACAACGTAAATACGGGTTATTCTTTTCCTCAGATCTATTTCGGTGACGAAGATAAAGGAGATATCGTTACGGAAATACGAAGGCGATTCCTCGACACTGCCGCTTGGATTCCATTTATACGCACCGGTCCTCGAGGAATTGCCACGGTAAAAATAAATCTGCCTCACAACATCACCTCCTGGCGCGCAACAGTAAAGGCAGCAACCGCAGACACAGCGGTGGGTTCTGCAAAACAATTGGTTACCGTGCGTAAACCTCTCATGGTGCGTCTGCAAGCGCCTCGCTTCTTCACACAAGGTGACCGAACGGAAATTCGAGTCGTCGTGCACAATGCAACCGGCTCAGACACGAATGTGCGCGTTCGACTCGACGCAACAAACGCTCGAATTGAAGAAAGCAAAGAAAAAATCATAAACGTTTCTACGAAAACCCCAGAGACTGTAAGTTGGTATCTTAACACGAATTCACCTGGAAACATCAAACTCACAACAACTGCCATATCCGATAACGGCAAAAGCGACGGCATGGAACTAACGCTTCCTGTTTTGCCGTTCGGTGAACAACTCATCCAATTCGAGAGTGACGCAGTAACGACTGAAAAAACCTTGACATTTCGCGTAAACCCGAATGCTTATAAAGCTTCCGGTGGATTAGAAGTAACCCTCTCACCCACTCTCGCCTCTGTGGCATTGGAAACACTTCCCTATCTCATTTATTATCCGTACGGATGCATCGAACAGACTCTCAATAGTTTCCTTCCCGCGGTAATTTTCTCCGCTCATTTGCCTACCTTTTCCAAACTCGACCCAGAGACCTTCGCAAAAGTTCCTGATATCGTCGAAAAAGGTTTTACTCGCATTCGCGTTCTCCAAAATGAGGACGGAGGATGGGGATGGGCAGACAACGATTCTTCTTCTCCGGAAATGACTGCATTGGTGCTCGAAGGTTTCGCGCGCGCAAGAAGTGTTGGATACGAACCACCAGAAGATAGTCTAAAACGTGGAATCCTCTTTGCAAAATCTTGGATAGAAAACAAGAACACCCCCATTACAAAATATTTCACCAGTCATATTCAACTATTGAATGCACTTGCACGCAACGGGGAAAGGGATTTCGTGATAAAAAAATTAAACACGATTCCCTGGAACGAGCCGAGAAGCGTTCACGACGACATTCTCCTTCTCCGCATGTTCATCGCATTAGGAGAAAATTACAAACGACAACAAAACCAATTTCTGGAAGCCATATTGAAAAAAGCCTCACGATCACCGGACTCCGTACATTGGGATACTGAAACTCCTTTTTACTGGGGCGCGGAACTCACCGCAATGGCTGCCGAAGCGATAACCGACATCAACCCGAATCACCCCGTATTGCCGAAAATCCTCCGTTGGCTAATGCTGAAACGCCGATTCGGTTATTGGTGGAGCACGAAAGACACAGCGTCCACCCTTTTTGCAATCGTGAATTATTTAGACAAAACGAAAGAATTAGAACCGGATTACACATTAGATATCGAAATCAACGGGAAAATATATCGTTCTTTACGAATTAATCGCTTGAATATCGGAATGCGCGATTTACGATTTTTGATTCCTATATCGAATCTAAAAGACGGAGAAAATACGCTCCATTTTCGTCTAAAAGGAAAAGGGAAAGCCTACTATTCGGCGAAACTGGAACAATTACTCCCGAGAGAATCCCTTCCGCCGATCGAGGGTAACAACGGTCTTAAAATTCAGCGTGCGTTTTACGAACTTGAGCCACGCCGAACCGAAGAAGGAACATTGCGTTTACTTCCGAGCAAAAACCCTATAGAAAGCATCGAAAAAGGGAAACTCATTCGAGTCGTTTTGCGCATTGATGCTCCTTATGGCGGGGAATTTGCTTTGATAGAATGTCCAATTCCTGCAGGATGCGAAATCGAGGAAAAAGAATTCTGGGACGAATGGCATTTTTGGTATTCGGGAATTGATATACTGGACGATAAAATCGTATACCTCGCAAGGTCTCTTCGATACGGTCGAGAAGAAATCGAATTCACCCTTCGCGCAGAAACCATCGGAAAATATCGCACTCTTCCAGCGAGCATCAGCAATATGTATAACCCGAGCATTCGGGCGACATCCTCGAGCACGCTCTTCGAAATACGTCCATGAACATGAAAAGAATCATCCTAACTTGCATTTTATTAGTCCCGACGATATTCGGGTCATTCGGTTTGATAACACAAAAACCCTCTTGGGTGCGCATTGCGACATATTCGACATCGCTGCAAGGAAGAACACTTTCACAAAAACATAATTCGATTCTTGCCGCTCAGAAACTCGATGGCGTGGTAATTCCACCGGGTAAAGTTTTTTCATTCAACAAAACTGTGGGAACATGGTCTCGCTACGAAGGATATCGAAAAGCACCCGTGAGTTACAATGGTCAAATGATAAAAGCATGGGGAGGCGGTGTTTGTCAAACTTCTACGACCTTATATAACACTGCGCTTCTCGCAGGGTTGGAAATCATCGAAAGAAATCAGCACCGTTTCGCTCCTGAATATGTCCCCCCCGGTCGTGACGCTGCTGTCGCATTCGAAAATATAGACCTCCGTTTCAAAAACCCTTATCCCTTTCCCATTCTCATTAAAAATCGAACAACGAATGAAAGACTGCAATTCGAAATCCTCGGCAAAAAACCTCTAAATTGCAAAATCCAAATCGTTCACGAGATTCACAAAGTGAACGTTCCGAAGGAATTTTCCTTACAGTCCTCCTCCTTTGTTTCCCGAACAGCACATCCGGGAAACCCCGGTTTTGCGGTCACAGTTTACAGGGTCTTCCAATCGGATAGAGGAATTCGCAAAGAACTGGTTTCTCGAAACTCTTACCCCTCGGCCCCGAGAATCACCTTTTCCAGCCGGTAAGCAGCGTTCGGCATACGCAAAAAAAAAGAAGTTAGAAAATGGTAGCGGAGGTCGGATTCGAACCGACGACCCAGCGGGTATGAACCGCTTGCTCTGACCATCTGAGCTACTCCGCCGACTCCCCGAAGATTTTACCCTTATCAATTAACACCTTTCACAGTTCACTACATTCCCAATAACATACTAAAAAAGACGGTAACAAATTATCAACTCCCCTTGCGTAAGCAGGCAACCTTTCGAGGAAAAGGTCATCAGAACGACACGCAAAAAACTGTAACGGCAAAGAAACTGCAACTAATGATAAGAAGTAACTAATAAGTAAAACCGTACCGATAAGCAACGCTGTAATAAATAATCGGTTCCCTTTGCGCAAGCAGGAGGAACCTTACGGAGGGGGGTCAAAGAATAAACCTCTGACCCTTGAAATTATGCGATAAACATTTTTCAAAGTCGTGTTTTCACGATAATCGAAAACAAAACGGTTCCCCTTGCGCGAGCAGGGGGAACCTTACGGAGGGGGTTGAAGAATAACCTCTGACTCCTTGGAACTTTGATATAAGTAACGAAAACTGATTCCTCTTGCATAAGCAGAAACCATAAAAGAGGGCATAAGAAGAACACATCAAAAATTGCAAAAAATAATAAGAAGCAATGGTTTCAAAAACTCTAATCCAAATCAGTTCCCCTTGCGCGAGCAGGGGGAAATTTTACGGAGGGGGTCGAAAAAAACTCTCTCTGTTAATTTTTCTCGAATTCCCGCAATATCTCCCGATAATCCTCCAAAGTATCCACATCTCGAAATTGCTTACAGTTTTCGGTGTGTACCGTATAAATATCCTGCGTCATCAAAAAATCTCTTAATGTCTTCCCATCCCTAATCGCCCCCCGTAAAGAAAGCCAAGTGTTATCTTTCAAAAAAACAGGGTGTTTCCGTATTCCCTCGCAAATTGGCTGGATTACCGAATAGCCTTTATCCAGCATAGACGCACATCGCTCGATAGTTCCCACCTCGAGTAAGGGCATATCCGCGGGACACAAAGCCATCCATTCAGAATGGCAGTCGTCTAATGCTTCGAGAATCGAACCGACCATGCCCAGTTCCGGTTGTAAATTAATAATGTAGCGCAAACCCAATTCGAACGCTTCACGTGCCAGCAATTCGTCATCCACTCTTCCGATAACACGAACCCGTTTCAATCCTGCCTCGAAAAATTTTCGCGCCATATGGCTCAAAATCGTTTCACTCCCTAAACGCAGGAGTTGTTTATTGACACCTAATCTCTCGCTTTTTCCCGCAGCGAGTAAATAAACTTCGACGCGCTTATTCGGCGATATTGCGGATATATCGGATTTGTCCTGCATGATAAATATCGTGCTCGATGAGCATCAAAAAAAACTCCATAATGGTCATTCTTTTTCCGCCCCACGTGCTTACTTTTAAAGGCAACTCTTCGTCGCTCAAATCCCGTAACTTATTTACGACCTTATTATTTGCCTCCTGGAGTTGTTTCATCATCGTTTCCATATTTTCTTTCTCCAATTCACTTTTCAACGTGTCCCATGTCACGATTCCTCCTTCGAAAGCAGTGCTAATTTGCACCAATTTATCGCCTGTAACATGATACACGATATCTCGAATCGAACCGTCCATCCATGGAAACCCGTGATGTTTAGGTGGAACCCAAAAGAAAACTTCTTCGCTGATTCCTTTCAATGCACCCATCAAACTATGCCATGGGCTCTTTGCAAAGGAGCGCTCTTGATAGTGTAAAAGGCTTTCGACGTTCATTTTTCTCGCTTTGGGAAAGAAGGAGCAAGGACTCGACTTACACTAACCGCCGACAACTTCTCGATAGTGGCAGTGCTTGAATTTCTTCCCGCTTCCGCAAGGGCATGGGTCATTGCGTTTGACTTTCGACCAATCGATTTCTCCGTTCCCCGTTCGGGTCGTTGCTTTTGCATCTATTCTTTCCATCCGCGGAGACGGGGGGGCTACTTGCGGTTGGCGCTGGATCGTCGCACGATAAATGCGGGTTACGACCAACTCTCGAATGCCACGTAGCGTATCTTCGAAAATCGAATGGCTTTCTTTTTTGAATGCAATCAACGGGTCAACTTGCCCGTAGCCACGAAGTCCGATTCCTTCGCGCAATCGCTCAACCAATTGCAAGTGTTCTGTCCACTTCTGCGTGATGGCTTGCAATAAAAGAAACCTCTCGAGCTGGCGGAAATTCTCGTCGCCGATTTCGCGTATCCTCGCCTCGTAAGCATTGTGCGCCCATCGCTTCACCGTTTCGAGAATGGTTTCCTCGTCTTTCAATGCCTCCAAATCTTCCGGAGTTCCATAATCCATCGCAGGGAAAATCATCGTCAAATCTCGGAAAAGCGTATGATAATCCCATTTCTCGTATTCCGAAAATGCAGGATTATGACGATGAACGACTTCTTCTAATGTCTCGTCGATATATTCTTGAATGGTGGGGCGAGCGTCTTTTCCTAATACGTATTCCCTCCGCATGCTGTAAATAAACTCGCGCTGCGCATTCAACACGTCGTCGTATTCCAACACATGCTTTCGATATTCGAAGAAATGCATCTCGATTCGTTTCTGAGTCTTTTCGATCATAGAACTCAAAAACTTCGCATCTACTTGTTCGAATTCGGGCCATGCTTTCAAAAGCGGATTTTCGAGCATGCGCGGGTTGAATATCTTCCAAAGTTGGTCCTCTAAGGACACGAAATATCGGCTTTCTCCGGGGTCTCCCTGACGTCCCGAACGCCCGCGCAACTGATTATCTATGCGGCGGCTTTCATGCCGTTCCGAACCCAGAATATAAAGCCCACCTAATTTGCGCACTTCTTCTGCTAACGCCGCACGTTCTTGGTCATCCAAGGGCAATGGGGGGGCAGCACGCTGTTTTCCACCTCTACGATACGACTCGAAAGTTTCCGCCATGAACCCGTCGCTTCCACTCGAGCGTTTTGTTTCATCCGTCTGAACCGTGCCGCCCAACAAAATATCTACACCGCGTCCAGCCATATTCGTAGCAATGGTCACGGCTCCCTTGCGACCCGCTTCTGCGATGATTAATGCTTCACGTTCATGATATTTCGCATTCAAAACATTATGCGGGATACCGTGTTTCAACGCCTCCTCTAAATACTCTTTGTTCTCTGCGGGAAGTTGATGATGCTCCAAAAACCAATCCATCATTTCCGCACTTAGAGGATTCGTCGGTAAACCCATGCTCGATGCGACTTGAGCAAAATTTTTGAGTTTCGCTTCGGGTATCGGCGTGGAAATCGCTTTATAATGCTCCTGCTTTTCTTTTTTAGAAAGTCCTTTCTTTTCTAATTCGGTTTTTATTCGTTCCGCCAGGAGCATCTTTTGTAAGTTATCCGGCATCAATCTCGTGGAAAGTCTCTCCGACATTTCTATAGAACGCGTCCCCACCAAAACAGGCTGCTGTTTCGTATAAAGGCGCAATATCTCTTGAGCAATCGCGCGCAACTTCGCCTCTTCCGTTTTGAAAACCACATCCGGATGGTCGACGCGAATCATCTTTCGATGTGTCGGAATGACGACCACACTCAAACCGTAAATCTTGAGAAATTCGTCTTCTTCCGTCTTCGCAGTTCCCGTCATTCCAGCCAACTTTTCATACAATCGGAAAAGGTTCTGGAACGTGATTACGGCAATCGTTTGACTCTCACGCTGTATGGGAACGCCTTCTTTCGCCTCCAACGCTTGATGCAACCCCTCGCTCAATCTTCTGCCGAACATCAAGCGCCCTGTGTTTTCGTCTACCAAAATCACTTGTCCATCTTTGACGACATAATCTACATCCTTTTCGAAAAGCCCATAGGCTTTAATCGAAGCATTGATGTAATGCATGTAATCCGGATAATCCGCGAGGTTGCTGATGTTCAATAACTCTTCGACCCGGTCGTAACCTCTTTCCGTCAAAGACGCAGAATGGTTTTTCTTGTCTACGATGTAATCGCAATCGCTCTCTTCTTCGCGTGTACCCGGTTTCAATTTTCGAACGACTGCATCGATTCGACGATAAATTTCAACGGGTTCTTGAGAAGCACCGCTGATAATATGAGGTGTGCGTGCTTCGTCAATTAAAATGCTGTCTACTTCGTCTACGATTGCATAATATAAATCCCGCATGACGAGTTCCGATTCGTCGAACACCATGTTGTCGCGAAGATAATCGAATCCGAACTCGTGGTTCGTTCCATAAACGATATCGCATTCGTAGGCTTCCCTTCTGCTTACAGGACGCAGATGCACATATCGCGGATCGTCATGCTCGAAGCCAGGCTCGTAAATGTAACTCCCCCCCAATTCATCCGATTCCGGAGACTGCCCTTGAATGACTCCCACCGACATTCCGAGCAAATGATAAATCGGTCCCATCCAAACCGCGTCGCGGCGTGCAAGATAATCATTTACGGTAACGAGATGGACTCCGCGACCCGTCAATGCATTCAAATAAAGCGGCATCGTCGCAACGAGAGTTTTCCCTTCCCCCGTTTTCATCTCTGCGACCTTTCCTTCATGCAATACGATTGCGCCCAATACTTGCACGTCGAAATGACGCATATGAAGTGTGCGGCGACTGGCTTCTCTCACCAATGCGTACGCTTCAGGAAGAATGTCGTCTAACGTCTCCCCTGCCTTCAGTCGCTGAATAAATTCTTCTTTTTTCCGTGCGAAATCTTCCTGCTTCAGCGCTTGCATCTGTGGTTCGAGTGCATTGACCCGCTCCACGATGGGCATGAGTCGTTTGATTTCCTCCTCACTTCTATCGAACCACTTGCGAAAAATAGTATCCAATTTCATAGTTAATTCCGCTGGATGTTCCCTTTATTTATCAACACGATAGCGGCATTGGCTGTTCCGAATTCATACTTAAAATAACGGGATTTGAAGACAAAACAAGAGTATACCTTGCGCTCGAAGAGAAACTCCCGTGAACTTTCCTGGCTCGAAAGGCAGAATAGACGGGTGTTGCTTTGCCGTCGCTGTCCCCGCTTGCGGTCATTTTGCGAACAGATTTCTCGAGAAAAACGCGCCGCTTTTCGCACGGAAAACTACCACGCCAAACCCGTCCCGAATTTCGGCGATTCGAAAGCCAGGCTCCTCATCGTAGGGTTAGCCCCGGGAGCGCACGGCTCTAACCGCACCGGAAGGATGTTCACCGGTGATAGAAGCGGACAGTGGCTGTATCGAGCCCTCTATGACACGGGTTTTGCATCCCAACCCACTTGGGAATCTCCTGACGACGGACTCGTACTCCAAGATTGTTTGATTACCGCAATCTGCCGTTGTGCCCCGCCCAAAAACAAGCCCCTTCCTTCGGAAATAGAAAATTGCTCGGATTATTTAATAGAGACACTACGAAAAACACCTTGGAAAGTCATTGTGGCTTTGGGCGCTCTCGCATATCGTGAAGTCGGCAAACGCTTGCAGGTCAAGCTCTCTCGTTTCGCTCACGGCATTGAAAATCTTTTGCCTGACAGCCGCATCGTCATCGCCTCCTATCATCCGAGCCAACAAAACACCTTTACAGGAAAACTTACAGCAGAAATGTTGAAAGAAGTCTTTGTTCGTGCAAAACGATATTTATAAACAAACCGCTTCTATTCTTTTACTTCTTCTTGACTTCTCGTTCCCAAACCCTGTTTGAAAAGACCGCTCGCGGAGCACTAAAAAATTATCCCACCCCTTCCACAATCTTCCCGACGTTTCGTGCCCTATCTATCAACCCTTCCATATTCCCCCCCGGGCGCAAATAAACCCATCTCACGACATCGGAAAGCCCGACCACACATTCGTCACGCTTCCTGTTATTTATCGGCGCATATTTGTCATCAGGACGAAACGGAGAAACCACCAAGTCCACACTCGGGTCGAAACGATATCGCCACAAACGCGCTGCGGTAAAAGGCTCCCTATCCAAACCATCCCCCAATGCAGCGAACAGTCCACGGTCCAAAACCAAAATCCTTGGCGCTCCCCACCGCAAAGGAACGACGGCCGCCCTCCGATACACATTCGTATTCGCACCGCTCACCAAATTCATCGGCTCGAGAACCCCCGCCTCCACGCTCTTTTCCACCTTCGCTAATTCTTCCTCGCTTGCATCTCTGCTCGCAAGCACGCAAAACGTCTTCCCCTCCAAAGCCGCATAGTTTCCGTAAAGAAACACATACACAGGTGGAGGTTGACAAAACCCTTCCAATCTTCTCGGATAAATCGGGCTTCGCTGCGTAGTAAGGACCACATTTTTACCTCGCACCTTCTTTTTAAAATTCTCTACTCTCTCCAAAAAATCATGATTGCTAATAGCCTTAGCCGCGCTTTCCCGCAAGCCATATTCCTTAATCAAGTTTTCTTCTCTCAAACGAAGAAATTCTTCAGGTTGAACCCCGAGAAGTGCGTTTTTCGCGAGGATTTTCGATACACTCGCGCTCCCGATTTCCGGAGTCAAACACAAAGCCAATTCCAAATCGAATGTAGAATCGAAACTATTCACCACACAACCTCTCCGCAGCACGCATTAAAATAGAGATAACAAGAGAACCATTTTCGAGCATGCGTGCCTCTACTTCCTCATGAGTCAATTTTTTCCCCAAACCTGCAGCCAAATTCGTGACAAGAACTAAGCAGGCATATCGTACGCCACATTCCTTCATTGCAATCGCTTCGCTGGTAATCGTCATCCCCACCACATCCCCACCCAATTTTCGCAAAGCCACTACTTCCGCGGGAGTTTCGTATCTCGGTCCGGGCATTCCCACGTATACCCCCCCGTCACGCACTGAACATCCTAATTCGACACAACTTTCCAACAAAGCCTTTCGGCAAGTTCCATCGAAAGGATCGCTGAAATCCGTGTGAAGAACTTCGTCTTCGTAAACCGATGCACGCTTCGTGAAATCTATGAAATCGTTGGGAACGAGCATCTCACCGACCCCCCAATCGGCTCGTAAACTTCCAACCGCACCGGTAGCGAGACAGTACTGGATTCCCATGTCTCGACATGCACTCCCAAATGCTCGATAAGAAACCTTCGCTGGAGGTACCTTGTGCTCGATTCCATGACGAAGAAACACGATCGCATGATTACCACTTTCCAAAATCAACCTCTTACCCATCACAGAACCGTAATTCGTGCTAACTTCCAGCCGATCTCCTGCCCTCTCCCAAAGACTTTCCATCCCTGTGCCACCAATTAAAGCAACCTTACAAGACATCTTTCTACTTTTGTCCCTCTCTTCGTTCCTATCGATTTTAGCCGGAAGGTATCCTCCAAGAAAGTTTTTGTTATAACCTTTTTACAGAAAATGGCGACTTCCCCATACGACCGCATACGTGAATCGAGTGTAAACGCTCTTTCGGCAATCGAACTGCTGGCAATGGGAATCTGCCAATCCGAGGAAGACTTAGAATCCGCAATCTCCATCGCACGAAAACTCATGCAAAGAGTAGGCGGAATAAGAGGCATACCCAAAATCCCACCCGATTTACTCGCGGATAGCGGCGTGAAGGGTTTTCAAGCAGCGCGATTTTATAGTCTTATCGAACTCGGACGTCGAACCGCAGATGCAGGAATCGGAGACCTAGTGGCTATCGAAAAACCGGAAGACGTTGTAAAACTTTTTGCCGATTTGCGCGGCGAACGAAGAGAACATTTTTGTGCCCTTCTCCTCGATGCAAAAAACAGAGTTCTCCGCCGTCACACAGTCCATATAGGAACGATAACTTCCTCTATGGTCGGCATAAGAGAATTCTTTCGCGAAGCGGTGCGCGAAGGTGCTGTTAGTGTAATTGCAGTGCATAATCACCCGAGTGGCGACCCGAAACCGAGTCCCGAAGACATCGAAATTACTCGTGTCCTCGTCGAAGCGGGAAAATTACTCGAAATCCCGCTTCTCGACCATATCATCATCGGAGAGCCCGAGTTCACCAGCCTAAACAGATTAGGATGTATTTCATAGGATACATTTCATAATGCCAAAACGACTCACAGAAATCGCTGAAAAATTGCGAAGTGAAATTGCCGAACAACACGAGGCAAGAGAAACAGCATTAGCCGAAGCACGAAAAATTATCCAACTCAGCGCAAAAACAATTAAACACGTTCATCGGGGAAATTTCGAAGACGCAAAAAAATTATTAGAAGAAGCCGAAACAAGAGCGAGACGCGTCGCAAAAACACTCGCGAAGTATCCGGGAATCTTATATGCTCCCTACTTCCAAGATTCACTCAAAGAATACGCTGAAGCGGCGTTGTTTACATCTATCGTGCAAAACCAACCTCTTCCGACCCCGCTCGCTCTCGGTGTCCTCCCGCAAGCCTATCTCAATGGTCTATCGGAAGCAGCGAGTGAGTGCAGACGTTATGCGCTCGACGTGCTTAGAAGGGGGGACCCGGAAGAAGCGAAAAGACTTGCTGACGATATGGAAGACATCTACGACGAACTCGTCACGTTCGATTATCCTGACGCTCTCATGGCAAACCTGCGAAGAAATGTAGATGCGCTACGGGCAGTCCTCGAACGCACCCAAAGCGACTTAGCCGTAACCTCGATGCAACTCGAACTGATTCAAGAACTAAAAAAACAAAATCGCACCAAGTGAACACTAGGCTTTTCGCATCGTCATAACTTATGATTTCCTATGGATTCTCCCTTGGGGGAAATAACTAAACTCCTCGGGGTTCGAGCTCTTTTCGTACTTTTTTCGAAACGAAAAGAAATTTTGCGAAAAAATAAAATCACTTTAAAAAAAGGAGCCAAACGATGAAAAAGATGCTGTTCCTAATCTCGATCGCTGCGTTTTCCCTTTCAGCCTTCGCGCAAACCCATGCCGCACTCGGAAATGGAACGATAGGCGAATATAAAAAATTCGATTTACTTGCGGCACGCATCGGAGATGTCGTTGGGGGCAGCGTGCAATTTCACGCTGCAACGAACACAGGCATAATTGCTATCAATGCCAAGGTGCAAAAAGCGATATTCGAAAAAAATGCTGTCCACACTGCAGGAGAAGGCATGCTCAACGACAAGCACGTTTTTGTCGAAGTGCTCGCTGTGGATGGTACTCCCGAACACAAACCGGACTTCTTTTCGATTCGTGTATTCAATAAAGAAGGTAACGTCGTTTTCGAAGCATCAGGTGCCGTGATCCACGGCAACATCATCGTCAAACATAGCAAAACATAAACCGTGCATGACGATGTTTTTCCACGGACATAAGTCGTCGAGAACACAAATTTCTTTCAAAGCCGAAACATGGATAAACGACCATTGTCCGTGGAATTCGTTTTTATAGCCTTTCGATAACCACGTCTTTGCAATTATTGAATCGCACAGCGTTATCAGCAAAAAACTCCATCAAAATCTAAGAACATCGATAAAGCATGCCAAAATAATGCATGCGAGTTTTGCTTTGCAAATTCTGTGATTACGCATGCCGGATGGAGGGCGGAAAAGGGTGTCTCATCGGCATGTTCGACACAATCGGAGGAATGGAATTCCCTCTCACCCATCCCACTTTTTTCATTTGCGTCGAATTCGAATTCAGCCCCTTCGAAGCAGAGAGAGAAGCGCAAATCAAAATGGTCCTTATCGACGAAGATGGTAAGGAACTTATGGGAGTAGAAGGGCATTTCCCTGTTCCTAAGGCAGTCGATGCACGCCCTACTACGATGTTTCATGCCTTTCGAATAGATGGATTCACTTTCCAAAAACCGGGAACTTACCGCCTCGACGTCCTTTACAATGGCGAACCCGTTTCCGAAGCGAGGCTTTACCTCGTCCAAGGTCCACCTCCCTCGCAGCGCTATACTCCTTAAATCATGCCGCTCGGCATTTTCAAAGGGCTGCGCGAAAAATTCCAACGCCTCTTCCAAAGAGGAACCGTTGACGAAAGTTTGTTCCTCGAATTAGAAGAAACTCTAATTTCCGCAGACATGAGCGTCTCACTCGTAGACGAACTTCTCACTGCTCTTCGAGAAAAGACGAGCAAAGAACACATAACAGATTCCGAACGACTCCGAAGCGAACTCAAACGATTGCTTACGGAAAAACTCGCATCGGAAGAAGGCTCCCTCCGCGTACATTCTACCCCCCCCACGGTTTATCTTTTTTTAGGAGTAAACGGCTCGGGAAAAACGACGACAATAGCGAAATTAGCCCATTTTCTAAAAAAGCAAAATAAAAAAGTTATCGTTGCTGCAGCAGACACGTTTCGTGCGGCGGCAATCGAACAACTCGAAATCTGGGCACGACGTGCAACTGCAGATATCGTCAAAGGAAATCCGGGGGGGGATCCGGGAGCGGTCGTCTTCGATGCGATACAAGCCGCGAAAGCCAGAGGTGCAGATTACGTTTTGGCAGATACTGCAGGACGCCAACACACACGCACCCACCTCATGAGCGAACTCGAAAAAATCGTTCGCGTCGCTGAAAAGGCTTTAGGAAGACAACCGGACGAAGTCCTTCTCGTACTCGATGGACACACCGGACAAAACGCAATCCGTCAAGCAGAGGAATTTCGCAAAGTCGCGGGACTCACAGGAGTAGTCATAACGAAATTGGACGGGACGTCGAAAGGCGGCGCAGTTCTCAGCATCAAAGACCGATTGGGTATACCCATAAAGTTAATCGGCTATGGTGAAAAACTCGAAGATTTGAAACCTTTCCATGCCGAAGAATTCGCCGAGGAACTATTATCATGAATTCGAAGACAAAGCCCCCCCTTATTCGCGCGAAACGATTTCCGATATGTCTCTTCCTCTGTCTTATGCCTCTCCTCATTGGATGCGGCAGAGAAATCGGACCCAAACAACCTCCGATTTATGGCCTCGTCATTCCCGCCGGAAACGAACAATGGAAAAAAGAAATTAAAGACGGCTTCCAGTTCGCTGCTCGAGAATTCCATGTGAATTACATCATCCGTGAATACGAAGAAACGAATCCTAGTTCTATAATTTCCGCCGCTTTATCCATTCCCAAAACCGAAAGAACACCAATTTGCATCGTCTTTTTGCGTCGAGAACCTATCGCGAGTGTCGCAAGCGCTTTATCTAAAAATAATAGAGTAATGATAACCGTCGGCGTGGACGATGCAAGCGCAGAAAGAGTCGGGCACATAGGAATGTCACCCGAACGCCTCGCTTATCTATGGAAAATTCGCGCGACGCAACTCTTTCCCCGATTTCGCAATGTCTTATTCGTTTTCGGCAGAGAACCCATAAAGACAGACCGCATCGAAGGCGCAGTCTTTCAACGTTCGAGGAATTGGCGGGAATTCAAAACACGCTTCCGAGAGAGCGAAGAACTTTCGAAAGAAGACGTCGCCTGGGCAGATGTCGTAGTGTGTATAGGACTCGATGCCCTGAATAAAGCGCGACTTTTTGAAGCAAAAGCAATTTTCCCGGTAGATTCCGACGACAATACTCTGCAACTCATCGAGTCCGAAGAACTTCCCTTTGCTCTCGCTCCGAAGTATTTCGAAATAGGGGTGCGAGCGCTTCGTCTCGCGCGAGAACATCACATCAGAAACTTTATCGCACAACCGTTATCTCTCCTCGATTACGCAGAAATAGACCAACCATCCCTAAAACTTTTTCGAGCGCGACGATATAAAGTAACTCCCGGAATCCTCCTGCCCGAAAGTGAAAAAACCAAAAAGGTCGAACCACTTGATTAAAATATAAAACACGTAGGAGCGCCGTGAGGCGCGATAAAATGCCATATGGGAATCCATGTAGGATTGTTGGTAGTAACATACGAAATTCCTTCCGCGAAAACGCTAAAGGATAAACGCTCCATTCTGCAAAGCATGATTCGTCGCGCAAGAAACAAACTCCAACTCAGCGTCTCCGAAGTGGATTTTCAAAATCGCATCCGCTCCGGAACGATTGCCCTCGCTCTCGTAGGGACATCACGCCCCGCTTTGGAAAGACTTCGCGACGCTTCAGAAGAATTTCTTTCCTCAGACCCTCGCCTCATTCCGATTGAAGTTATGTGGGAATGGTTGTAGTCGAAGGTAGAGGTAACCTTACAGTTACGAGCATGCAAATCCAGACACAACCACGCGAAGGACGATTCGGAAATTACGGCGGAAGATACGTCCCCGAAACGCTCATCCCTGCCATCGAAGAACTCACACGAGCCTTCGAAGAGGCACGAAAAGACCACGCCTTCCTCGATGAACTTCATTGGCATTATCGCCATACTATCGGCAGACCCACTCCTCTCACCCCTGCAAAACGCATGAGCGAAGAAACGGGTCTTCGTATCTGGATTAAACGCGAAGACCTTTGCCACACCGGTGCGCACAAACTCAATAACGCCCTTGGCCAAGCCCTTTTGGCGAAAAAAATGGGAAAAAAACGGATTATCGCCGAAACGGGCGCTGGACAACATGGCGTTGCTACAGCGACCGCATGCGCGATGTTCGGATTGGAGTGCGTCGTGTACATGGGCGAAGAAGACGTCCGCCGTCAACAACTCAATGTCTTTCGCATGAAATTGTTGGGTGCGACCGTAATTCCTGTTTCGAGCGGAACGAAAACATTGAAAGACGCCACTAATGAAGCAATGCGCGATTGGGTTACGAATGTGCACGATACGCATTACATTGTCGGTTCGTGTGTGGGTCCCCATCCCTACCCTCTGATGGTGCGAGAGTTTCAGCGGGTCATCGGCGAAGAAGCGCGCACACAAATTTTAGAAGAGGAAGGTGAACTGCCCGATGCCTGCATCGCCTGTGTCGGGGGGGGCTCGAATGCAATCGGCTTCTTCCACGGTTTCATAGAGGACTCTAAAGTGAGACTCATAGGCGTCGAAGCGGGGGGGGAAGGAATCGAAACAGGGCATCACGCCGCCCCCCTCTGCGCGGGTTTACCCGGTGTTCTGCATGGAAGTTACAGTTATCTTATGCAAGACGAAGACGGCCAAGTCGTAGGAACTCATTCGATTTCTGCGGGTCTCGACTATCCGGGAGTAGGACCCGAACACGCATACCTCAAAGATATAGGAAGAGCGGAATACTATGCAGTAACCGATAAAGAAGCACTCGACGCCTTCGTCTGGCTCAGCCGTTTAGAAGGAATCATCCCTGCTTTCGAATGCGCGCATGCCTTCGCACTCCTCATGCCGAATAAACGCGACTCCCTCGACCTAAAACCGAATTCGATAGCCCTGGTGAACCTCAGCGGACGCGGCGATAAAGACATGGAATCCGCCTCCAAACTCCTCCACCTGTAAAAACTGTAGGAGCGCCGTAAGGCGCGATAAAAAACGTAGGAGCGCCGCAAGGCGCGATTGCCTTCCCTTACTATGTAAAATCCCCCCACCATGGATTGGCTCACCCAACCCGAAACCTGGATAGGTCTTTTCACTCTCGTCGCAATGGAAATCGTCCTCGGGGTAGACAACATCGTCTTCATCACCATCCTAACCTCGCGTCTACCCGAAGAACAGCAACCGCGCGCACGAAGACTCGGTCTCGCACTCGCCGTTCTCGGAAGAATCGCACTTCTCTTCGCCATCACTTGGGTATTGCATCTTACTACCCCATTTACCATTCTGGGAATAACGACTTCGGGTAAAGGATTGATTCTTTTAGCGGGGGGGCTCTTTCTCATCGGAAAAGCAACGACCGAAATTCATTCGAAATTAGAAGGCGCAGAAAAAGGATTCACGACGCCTGTTGCTTCCATCACGTTCTCGTCCGCAATAATACAAATCATGATTTTAGATGTCGTCTTCGCTCTCGATTCCGTAATTACCGCTGTTGGCATGGTGAGACGAATCGAAATTATGGTTGCAGCAGTCATCATTGCAGTCTTTTTCATGATCCTTTTAGTGGAACAAGTGAATACTTTCATTTCCCGCCATCCGACTCTGAAGATGCTCGCTCTCGCCTTTCTCGTTCTCATCGGTGCGAATCTCGTCGCGGAAGGTGTCGGTTTCGAAATCCCTAAAGGCTACACGTATTTCGCGATGGCATTTTCCCTCACCGTAGAAATGCTCAATCTGAAAATCAGAGCAGCCGCAAAAACATCCCATGAACAAAACTCGGTATAGTTATCTTCTCATATGACGCACGTTCCGAAAGAAGAAGCGCTTCGCCTGCAAAAACTTTTCGAAAGTGCTTCCTCGATTCTTCTTGCAAGCCATATGAGCCCCGATGGCGATTCGATTGCATCCGCACTCGCATTAGGCGAAATCCTCGAATCGAAAAATAAAAACGTTGTTTATGTTTGTCATGACCCTGTTCCGAAAAATCTGCATTTTCTTTCGAGATGGGAAAAATTTATTATCGGTGAAGACGCATTGAATCGCTTTGGAAATACCGTCTTCGACCTCGCCGTCGTCGTAGACCTCAACGTCCTCTCCAGATTAGGAAGCGTGCGTCCACTCGTAGAACAAGCAAAAAATTTCGCCATCATAGACCATCATCCTATAACTTACGAAACCCCCCCTGGCATACAACTAATCAGTCCGAAGTACGCAGCGACAGCCTTGATGATTTACGAATTACTCTTAGAGTTACAATACAAAATCACGACTACCGCGGCACAATGCATCCTTACAGGAATCGTTACGGACACCGGCAACTTTCGTCATGGAAATACCACGCCAGACTGCCTTCGCGCCGCGGCGAATCTAATGGAACTCGGTGCAAACCTCCCTCTAATCAGCCTCGAAATATGGGGTAAAAAGCCTAAGCAAGCCCTCGACCTCCTCGGTAGAGCCTTGAGCAGAATCACTTTGCTAAAAAACGGACGTTTAGCCTATAGTTGGATTAACCTTCAGGATTACTCCGAAATAGGTTGCCCCGATGAATACAGCGAAGACATCGTAAACCACATCGGTACCGTCGAAAATGCGCAAGTTTATCTACTCTTCAGAGAACCTAAGCCCGGAAGAATTCGTGTCAGCGTTCGCTCACGTGGAGACATAGATGTTGCCGACGTGTGCCGCCGATTCGATGGGGGGGGACATAAAAACGCTGCAGGATGCACTCTCTACACGACCATGGAGGACGCTATCCAACGAATTATCCCTGCTTTGTCCTCCTTACTCCCGGAATGATGTCCCCCATAGGCATTCTTCTGATTAACAAACCGAAAAATCTAACTTCTCACGACGTCGTTGACGAAGTTCGCCGCGCCCTCCACACTCGACGCGTAGGACACACGGGAACGCTCGATCCGATAAGCGAAGGTCTCTTGGTCATTGCAGTCGGATACGCAACCCGATTTATTCGCTACCTTCCCGTTGACCCGAAAGAATATATCGGAACGATGACGTTAGGCGCGATCACGAACACGCAAGATGCAGAAGGCGAAATCATAGAAAAAAGAAATTACGATTTTGTAACCCTCGAAATGATTCGAGAAGCAGCAAAATCGTTCCTCGGAGATATTTCCCAAATCCCCCCCATGTACAGCGCTGTAAAATTCAAAGGAACTCCCTTATTCAAATTAGCCCGCAAAGGCGAAGAAGTTCAAAGAAAACCCAAAAAAATAACGATCTACCATTTCGAAATCAACGACTATAACCCCCCCGTTGCCTCTTTTCGTGTCGTTTGTTCGAAAGGAACCTACGTGCGAACTCTATGCCATGATCTCGGTCTCAAATTGTCATGCGGAGCGTATCTGTCAGCACTTACGCGCACGCGAATGGGTGAATTCACCCTCGATAAAGCCTGCCAACTTGATGAAATTAGCGTAGAAAAACTCATACCGCTCGAAGAGGCTCTCGCACCGATGCCCATGATAAAACTCACACGCCACCAAATCATCCAAGCCAGAAACGGACAACCTCTACGTATCCCTCTCTTTCCGAATCGAACCACGATAGGACTTTTGGATGAAAACAACCATCTCTTCGCCATCGCTCGCCAACGCGACAGTATATGGCATCCCGAATGCGTCATCCCCCCAAACCCGTAGGAGCGCCTGACGCGATAAAAACCGTAGGAGCGCCGTAAGGCGCGACAAAAACCGTAGGAGCGCCGTAATGCGCAAAAAAAAATGTAGGGGCGCTGTAAGGCGCGATAAATCTTTCTGGTTTTCATATTCTGCAAAATAAGCCCATGAAAACCTTCGACATAACACGCAGAGACTTCCTCTTCGCTATCACCTCGGCGACTCTCGCGAATCCTCTCGGGTCCCTCCTCGCAAATCAAACAAAAACAAGAAAAGGCATGCCCGTCGCAATCTCCAGCGCGAATGGTCTTCGTGCTACGGAAAAAGCGATGGAGATGCTCAAAGCTGGAGCAGACACACTCGATGCAGTCGTAGCCGGAGTCAACATCGTCGAAGAAGACCCGGACGATATGAGCGTCGGGTATGGCGGCTTACCTAATGAAAGAGGCGAAGTCGAACTCGACTCCTGCGTAATGCACGGACCAACGTATCGAGCAGGGGCTGTCGCTTCTCTCAAAGGAATCAAAACACCATCCAAAGTCGCAAAAATAGTTCTCGAACGCACCGACCACATTTTGCTCGTAGGTCAAGGAGCATTGGACTTTGCGAAAGCACATGGATTCCAAGAGGAAAACTTGCTTACAGAACGCGCACGGCAAGCATGGCTGCGCTGGAAAGAAAATCTTTCCGACAAAGACGATTGGATTGGTGATGAAGAAAGAAAAATCGGTTTCGAAAGACCCACCGGAACGATTACATGTCTGGCACTCAACGAAAAGGGCGAACTCTCAGGAGTTACGACGACGAGCGGTCTCGCATTCAAAATTCCCGGACGCGTCGGTGATTCACCCATTATCGGTGCGGGTTTATATGTAGATAACGATGTCGGCGCATGCGGCTCGACCGGCCGCGGTGAAGCCGTAATCTTAGAATGCGGCAGCAGAATCGTCGTGGAAAATATGCGACGAGGATTATCACCGGAGAACGCAATTCTCGATGTTTTAGAGCGGATTTGCAAAAAAACCGTCGACCGCAGACTTCTCTATTCGCGCGGCAAACCGAATTTCGATGTGAATTTCTATGCCGTTAATAAGAACGGAGAATATGCGGGGGGGCGAATTTATAAAGGTGGCTCTTATGCGGTTCATGATGGAAAACAAAACCAACTCCTTCCCTCCGCATTCCTTTACGAATCCCCTTAGACATTTAGTTAAAAGGAGTCTCACTCGTTGGGTTTTATTCGTTCCCAACCTCTTGGTTAGGAGCGCTTTTTTGGAAGCTTCATAACTGTTTCTTGTATTACTCAATGGAATTTCTCGTTCCCAACCTCTGGTTGGCAACGCAAATATAGAGTTCCATACAAAAAAATCGAATAACAAAAAAACCGGTTCCCCTTGCGAAGCAGGGGGAACCTTTAAGGAGGGGGTTTCTCTTTTCTAATTCTCTTCGGAATATCACACATCAAAAAGCCTCAACTGCAGGAGCAGTTGAGGCATCATTTCACAAGAATCTTTCTCGTTCCCAAACTCTAGTTGGGAAGTAAATTGTATAACTAAAAAAATCGAACAACAAAAAACCGGTTCCCCTTGCGAAGCAGGGGGAACCTTTAAGGAGGGGGTTTCTCTTTTCTAATTCTCTTCGGAAATATCACAAAATCAAAAAGCCTCAACTGCAGGAGCAGTTGAGGCATCATTTCAAACCTCTGGTTGGAAACGCTTTTCAAGAAGCTTTATAACTTTCTCCCTTACGCGCTCTTTTTCAAACCGAATCCGAACAGCGCTCTCAGCCTCTCCGCCAAGCCCGATTCCTGCGGTTCAGGAACCTCGCCCATCAAACGCGATGCCACATTCGCCAAATCCATTGATGCTTTCAACCTCGGTTGCGCACCATAAAACGGAACACGTTTTCTTATGTAAAACGCCATCTGAGGGTCATGGCGAACGTGACCTGCATAGAACATGCTCTTCCCAGAAAACTGTCTACAAATCGCATTCAACTTCGCAAACACTGCATGCGCGTGCGCTTCGTCGATCACCATGTTCATCAAAACACGAACAATCGCATCCGGTTTCACCATAAACAGTAACTTCGCAGTCGCATACGCATCCGTAACACTCGCTGGATCTGGTGTAGTGATCAAAAGTGTCTCATCTGCTGCGCGCAAAAAAGTCATCACTTTGTCGTCTATTCCAGCGCCTGTATCGAAAATCAAAATGTCGGTAGTTTTCGTCAATCCTTCCAACTCGCTCAAAAAGCCTTCCAGTTGAGGACCCGTTAAATTCAATAAATCCTCTATTCCAGAGCCCCCTGCAATGAACCGTACGCCCCGCGGACCTTCACAAACGACCTCCAATAAACTTTTCTCGCCCGTTACGACATGCTGAAGCGTAAAAGGTGCGCGAACTCCCATCACGACGTCTAAGTTCGCAAGACCCAAATCGGCGTCGAAAACGACTGTGCGCTTTCCTCGCTCTGCAAAGAGAATTCCTAAATTCGCTGCAATGTTGGTCTTACCAACACCACCTTTCCCGCTCGTAATGGCTATCGTGCGCATTTTTTATAATTCTTCAAGCAACTTTCTTTCCGAACAAACGTTTCCATATCGGTACTTTTCGCTCTTCGTAAGGCTCGGAAATCGCCCGTAGCAATTCATCTCTATCCTCGCTCGTATGAACGACGGTGCGCGTCGCCTCGGCAGATTTATCGAGCCATTTGTAACTCTTGAGCGACTGAGCCAAATTAATCGGAGCAAAAAAGCGCTTCGTCGGGTCTGGAGACAAACATTTCTTCAAAACGAACTGCATCGCATTGGGAAGAGAATTAAAAGTTTGCAATTTTCCGGTAAAAATCCTGTCGAGCATCTCCTCGCGATTTCCACGATAAAACGGATTGACACCTGCTAAGCATTCATAAAGCAAAACTCCCAACGAAAAAACATGGCTCCGGTCATCCGCAGGTAGCCCCCCCAATTCTTCAGGGCTTTTATACATATCGGAAGGCTTTACGAAGGGTACTAACGAAACTTCCTTCTGGTCGTTGATGACTACATTCGTCGGACAAACCAACGACACAGGCTCGTTCCCTACACGCAAAGCGCCTAATGCCTCCGCAATGCTCGCAATCAACTGTGCAGCCTCTGCAACAGAACGCGGACCATTCTCACGTTGAATTTGTTCTAACAAACGACCATCGATTCTCCTCAACACAGCCCATGCATACCCACGCTCTTCGAACCAGTCATAAACCGTCGCAACTTGAATCGAATGCGAACGGGAAAGAGTGCGAACACGCGAATACAAATGAGGCACTTCCCCAGTCTTCGCAGAAGTAACCAGCAAACTTACAGGACGATCTAACTGTTTGTCGAATGCATCGAGCCAGAAAACATTTGAGAAGTTGCCTTTTTCCACTGAATCAGTAAATCGCTCCGGCGGTTTGGGTGTCTCCGATATCACATGTTCGACTTTGTAAGCGCGCTCTATTGCTTCTAATAAAGCACCTCTCGGGGCAACGAACAGCCGTAGCCTGCACCGGGTGAGTTGAACTAAATGATCAGTAGCCTCCACATCCAAAGGGTCTGCGATAGCGCATTCCAGCTCCCCTTGCGAGAAACGATATGGCAACACAGCCTGAGTCAGTGCCGTTTTTGGGTCCAACAGGGCAAGAGCAGCAGGTTCAGGACGCAGACTGGAAGGGTCGACAAGGGGTACTTCGTATTGCTCTGCGAGAACCTGGGCTACCTGGAACTCGGTTACGAGCCCCTTCTCGATAAGGATTTCGCCGATGCGCTTGCCGGAGTTATGTTGCTCCGCTAACGCTGCGTTCAATGTCGTTTGAGTTACGAGCCCTTTTTTGACGAGTAACTCCCCGATACGCTCGAATTGTTCGTTCATAAGTTTTTCCGGACGCTTTCCTGGAAAATGGCAATCTATAGAAATATCGGCATTTTTCGGGGTCCTATGTACTTTTTTCTCTAAAATCAGGGGTAAATCCTACAAAAAAGGAGCAAGTAGCATGTTTACAAGCCTCCAGAAAACCCGATACGGCGAGGAAATTGGACGTTCACAATTTTTAGCCATCTCGTACTGGGGAGTGTAGAATGTCTTTAGACATTTCTCTGGAGCAAAAAGCCGCCTATGCAAAGCAAACCGGAAGTCTTTCTACGCTGCGACAAGTGCAAAAAGGTGCTTTTCAGCAAGGAGTTTTCCCGAAATCTTCGCGTGTGCAATTTCTGCGGTCACCATCATAGGCTGACCGTCGAGGAGCGCATAGAAATCACCTTCGACCCCGATACCTTCCATGAACTCGATAAGGAACTTCGCTCGACCGACCCACTCGAATTTCCCGATTACAAAGAGAAACTCGAAAGAGGCACCCAGACCACCGGAAGGTACGACTCCATCGTTCGAGGATACGGAAAGATTGGCGGACACGATGTCTCGGCGGCAGTCTCGGACTTTCGTTTCATGGGAGGAAGCATGGGCTCCGTTGCGGGGGAGAAAATCACACGAACGTTGGAAATGGCTTATCAAGAACGCGTTCCTGCTGTCATCTTCACGGCGAGTGGGGGGGCGAGAATGCAGGAGGGTCTCATTTCCCTAATGCAAATGGCGAAAACTGTCGCCGCTTGCCGTCGCTTGAGCGATTCGGGAATACCTTTTATCTGCGTCTTTACCGATCCGACTATGGCAGGGGTTTTAGCGAGTTACGCCAGCCTCGCCGATATCATCCTCGCAGAACCCGGTGCGCTTGTCGGTTTCGCAGGTGCTCGTGTCTCTGCGCAAGCAGGGGTATCGAAAGTTCCCGACAACTTCCAAACTTCCGAGTTCAACTTCGAAAAAGGAATGATCGACAAAATTGTGCAACGCAAAGATGTTCGCCCGACGCTCATTAAACTTTTAGACCATTTCAGCAACACGAAAAAAGAAAGACACCGTACATACATCGTATAACGTAACGAAAGTATAAATATGGCAAAAACATGGCGTGAATGGGAAAAACCGCTTTTAGAACTCGAAGAAGGCATTCGCCGCCTTCGAGAACTTCAAGCAAAAGCCCCCCCTGATCGCGCCTCACAACTCGAACGCGAAATCCAAGAATTCGAAAAAAAGCGAAACGCCTATCTCGAATTGAAATACAGCCGCATCGGCCCTTGGGAAAGAACACTCATTTCACGTGCGGAAACGAGGCCATACACTCTCGATTATATTCGTGCCATCGTTACGGACTGGATCGAATTGCACGGAGACCGCAGATATGGAGATGACAAAGCGCTTATCGGAGGAATCGGCAAAATAAACGGCATATCTTTCATAATCGTAGGACATCAAAAAGGACGGGATTTAAAAGAAAGACAATATCGAAATTTCGGAATGGCGAAACCCGAAGGATATCGGAAAGCGATTCGCCTCTTCCAAATGGCAGACCGTTTCGGTTTTCCCGTTCTCTCTTTCATTGACACGCCTGCCGCAGACCCGGGAGTAGAGAGCGAATCACGCGGAATCAGCCAAGCGATTGCAGAGGGAATGTTCGTAATGTTCGGACTGCGCGTCCCGACGATTGCAGTGATTATCGGCGAGGGAGGAAGCGGGGGGGCTATAGGTATCGGTGCTTGCAATCGAGTCCTCATGCTCGAAAACTCGATTTATTCCGTGATACCGCCTGAAGGATGCGCCGCGATTCTGTGGCGACAACCCGCAGCGAGCGACCGCGCCGCATCTGCCTTGAAACTCACAGCGCAACACGCATTGGAATTGGGAATTATAGACGAAATCATCCCGGAGGCATTCGGGGGGGCGCATCGAGGTCCCAACGAAACCGCCGCAAATATCGAAAAAGCAGTAATCAAACACCTCGGCGAACTCTCCTCCCTCTCCCCCGAGGAACTAGTAGCGAACCGCTACGAAAAGTATCGCAAAATGGGTATGTTCGAGGAATTGACTCTCACTTCTATCTCCCCCCCGGAATCCGAACGGTAACACTCTTCACATTTTATTCGCTTCATTTTCCTCGTTCCCAAACTCAGACGTTTCTCGTTCCCTACCTCCAGTTGGGAACGCACACTTTTTTTCCTTGTTTCCTCGTTCCCAAACTCTGTTTGGGAACGAATGATCTTCCTAACCTCTGGTCGGTAACTCAAATCGATAAACAAAACCTGTCCCCTTGCGAATAAAGGGGAAAAACCATCCCGACTCGAAAACCTAAAAGGGGGTCTCTTGAAAAATCGAAAACCCCAAAAAAACTGCCAAAATCCAAACTTTAAGGAGGCAATCCATGAAAACATATATTCTTCTCCTAATAACATTCCTCTTCGTATCCGGTTGTCAAACTCCGCAGAACCCAGTTGCAGCGACCTTTCAAAATGAAGAAGGGATTCGGGTTTTCGGAACCGCAATCGTGCGCGCAGAACCCGATATCGCTACAGTTAACCTCGGTTACGTCGGAACGAGTGCAACAGCATCTGCCGCTCACGCCCAAGGCAACACCGTAATGCGAAAAGTGTTGGATGCGATTCGAGCGAAAGGCATCGAAGACGACGACATTCGCACCGTCGAATATTCACTCCATCGCACGCAACAAACTCCTTCAGGAAGAGTCGTTTGGACAATCCGAAATGTTGCAGAAATACGCGTTCATGACCTCGATAAACTCCCCGATGTCATAGACACCGCAGTCTCCGCCGGTGCGAATTACGTCGGAAACGTGCAGTACACCGTAGAAAAGTTGGAAGATTTACGAAGTAAAGCGCGCAAAGAAGCAATAGAGGTCGCAAAACGTAAAGCGGAAGAAATGGCTTCACTGCTGGGTGTCAAAGTCGGTAAACCGAAACACATATCGGAAGCCGCTCCCTATTACGATTACGGACTTGCAGCGCAGCGCGTAATCGAAACTCCGGAAGCAGTAACCTCGGGCACAGAACTAAGTGCAGGTAGAGCAACAGTCCAACTTCGCGTGGATGTTCTTTTTGAAATTGAATGATTATGATAATCGATAAACACAATAATCGAAAGGAGCATAATTGTTAAACAAAAGCACCATAAAAAACCGTTTCCCCTTGCGTAAGCGGGGGGGAACCTTACGGAGGGGGTCGAAAAAAAAATAAGCACCTCAATTCCCTATCAAAAACATAAAACCCACTCCTTAAAAGGTTCCCCCTCTTCGCTTCGCTCGAAGGGGAACCCAATTATTATAAATTTACAACTCGTGCCCAACCTTTGGTTGGGAACGCTACAACTAACGATAAACAAAAGATCGGTACTCTGCGTAAGCAGGGGGGGATAAAAATATACACTTACTTCCCCTTCCCGATTCGCGAGGGAGCGAAACGCGTCACTTCCTCTCGATACACTTTGTGCAATCCTCGAAACGGGTTCATCCGTATCGCCCTCCGGATCTTTTTCATCGCCTGTTTGAAAATCTGAAGCGCGCCTTGTTTCGTATGGCCATGGCGGTTTCCGATTTCCACCCATGAATCACCCGTTACACGTGCTAAAAACACTTCCATTTGCCTAACGGTCAAGCCAGCGCTCTTAATCGTGCGTACGATGTCTCTTTCCTGCAAATAAAAAGATGACGGGTGAGGGTTTTCCAAGAGTTGGTTTTCGTCCAGACTGGCTTTCCGTTGCCGCTCCTTTCTCAGCCTCCTTTCGAAGGTCGCCGTGATGTAATAAGGGTACTGACCATCTCTCGGTGCCTTTTGTAATATCTCGTCTGCTTCGTCATGAATAGGGTTGTACATAGTCGTTCTGCCAATAGTAGAAATATGTCTACTATCTTATAGGCAGAACATCGGACAAGTCAACCTTCGAAGAAAAACGAAAATAGAGAAACTTCTTGGAGATAGAGAAACCCGCGAGGGCTTTAGCCTGGGCTACCGTTCGCTAAAATCACCCTCTCCACTTCGAAACGCTGCAGCATCCCTTCCCGGCTTATGGCTAATTTCACCTTAGAACCTGGTGTGCCTTGGATAAGGTTCCGAATCTCTTTTGGCTTAACCATGGATAAACTCTTTCCGTCAACTGCCAAAACGACATCGTCTTCCTTTATCCCCGCTAAATCTGCAGGGCTTCCTGGGTAAACATGACGCACTACGAACCTTCCCGAATCACTGTATCCAATTCTAATTCCTGGCTCGCCAATCGGCTCATTCGCTACCTTGCCAGAAAAATTCTCGAGCCATACATATCTGCGCTCGAAATCCATGATAATGTTGAAGTTTTTGAGGAAGCCGAAACCTACCGTGCCATCATCCTCCACGCTCGAACTCGGTAGGTCAATCACATCCCATATCGAGTTCTTGACGGGCACACCGAAAATTTTCGCCTCTTTGATCCATACATAAAACGTATCCACCGGACCCGATGCAACCCAGGCTTCGAAAACGTATTTCGGTTTTTGCTTAGGGTCCCAAAGACCCACCCTTTCTAAAACCTCCTTGTGCGTCGTCACATAAAAAGCATTCCCGGTATCCAAAGCCATAAAGACTGGATGACCATTTACTTCTGACCGCAACTCGATGGAATTGAATCCCCTCGGCTCCATTTTCAATAAGAAGGTTTTCTGATTGTCCGGAGTTTTTTTGCTGATGTCGAGTGATTTCGGATGGAAAATGAGTTTCTTCTTTTCGAAATTGATTTCAGTAACGTAATCCTTGAGGGGGGAAAGCCCCATAATCCCGTCGCAATGCGTCCCGTAACTCAGAGTAAGATCGCCTAATGGCTGTTGGATGATGTCTCCACTTGGCTTGGTAATTTTCAAATCACCGATTTCGAGGCTTTTGAGTTCGACAGTCGTAGCCGACAACGTGCCTACGAAATCTCTCAACTGAGCAGTGCCCGAAGGTTTTCCCACTTTGATTTGGTCGCTAAGAACGAGCCAACCGCCGAACCCGGTATCTAACATAAAACTCGCTCGCTTTCCGTTCACGACCGCATCAATGATAATTGCATGGTCGGTCTCTCGGAATGGCGCTTCGATGGACGATTTGAGATCTACTTGTCCATGATTAGCCAACAATCCAACGATGATAATGGGAATCACAAAAACACTCACCTGAAAGATATGACACGTTAATTATAACGCGGTTACGTCCCTACACCTATTGTTTTTTTCCTTCGGGTTTCTCTTGCGCTTCCAAGGGAGGGATATCGTTCCACGAAAGTTCCTTCTCTTCGGTGCCTTCAGGCTTGTATTGATAAGCAGAACCTCTCTGGTCCCCCAGAGATGTCGTGTAAGGTGCGACCTCTACATGGAGTTTGTCTTCGAGGACTTTGATCAATTGGATTGCCCTTTTATGCTTCGGATCGGTGCGGACAGCTTCCTGTGCCATCGTCATGGCATCCGTAAAATTGCCGTTCTCGTAATAGAAATAAGCGAGGTTATAGTAGGCACTTGCATTATAAGGGGTGCTTTGAATCGCCTTTTTGAACGCTTCCGCGGCTTGCTCCGGTTGCCCTTTTTTTGCAAAGCAAATCCCGAGTACGCTGTACGCGTCTCCATAACGTGGGTCTACCTCGAGGGCTTCTCTGGCAAGGTTCAAGGCATCATCGTAATTCTCCTTTTGGCATGACTCTACTGCTTGGGAGACAAGTTCTTGTGCTGTTGCTGGCATAGTCTCTATATTATATAGAGAAATCGCCCACCATTGCCAACTTCTGAGTCTCATCCTATCATCAGTTTCACGCTATACTATTTTCCGCCCTTCGCACACATTTCCTCTAAAAGAAGCGAAGGCAACTCGTGCACAATTCAGGAGGTTGATTTATGAACCGTCTAAGTCGCAAGCACTGGATATTTACGCTTTCTGGGTTACTTTCCATCTTTGTTCTTTTTGCATGGTTAGGGGGCTGCAAAACCGAAGAATCCGCCACAAGCGGGACAACAGCAACCGTACGTCCTGAATCTACAGGACCTGGAAATAAAGTCGAAGGCGACACGATTCCCATCGGAATTATCGCGAGCCTTTCCGGCTCTGAGAAGCCCTGGGGCGAGGAATCCGTCCGCGGGGCGCAACTCGCAGTCGATGAATTCAACGCAGAAGGTGGATTAAACGGAAAACAAGTCGTCTTGCTTGTAGAGGACACAGGTGGTCAACCCGAGCAGGGCAAATCGGCAACCGAACGATTAATTACTGAAAAGAAGGTCATTGCAGTTCTCGGAGAAGTTGCGAGTGGCGTCACTGCACCTTCTGCTCAAGTGGCTCAAGAAAAAGGTGTTCCCATCGTCTCGATAGGCTCTACGCGGGTGGACATAACGGATATCGGCAATATGGTCTTTCGTGTTTGCTACACGGACGACTTCCAGGGAGCGATGATGGCGAAATTCGCCTACGAAGATTTGGGTCTAAGAAGGGTCGCTATCCTAACCGACAGAAAACTTCCCTATAGCGTCGGTCTTTCCGAAATGTTTCGGGAGTACTTCACGAGACTCGGAGGCAAGATCGTCACGGAAGAATTTTACGAAAAAGGACAAACCGACTTCAAAGCCCAACTCACCAATATAAAAGCCGCCAATCCTGACGGGCTTTTCTGCTCCGGATACTTCACCGAAATAGGACCTATCGCTCGCCAGCGTAAAGAGGTCGGATTGAATGTTCCGATGTTCGGAGGTGACGGTTGGGATTCTCGTGAACTTCTGCAGGCAGGCGGTGAAGGGATAATCGGTGGATATTACAGCAACCACTACAGCAACCTGGAAGACCGCCTTGAGGTAAAAGCGTTCGTGAGCAAGTACAAAGCGAAATACGGCGAAGAACCCGCGAATGCAATGTCCGCCCTCGGATACGATGCTGCGGGAGTGGTTTTAGACGCACTTAAACGCGCAAAAAGCCTCGATTCTCGCGCACTCCGTGACGCCATTGCTGAAACTAAGAACTTCCCAGGAGTTTCGGGAACGATCACGATAGGTCCGGATGGCAACGCACAGAAACCAGGGTTGGTCTTGGAAGCGAAACTTGTAAACGGCAAACCTGCTTGGGTTCCTTTCAAGCGCTACGAATGGTTCGACCCGGGTTTGAAAAAGAAAGCATAATCAATAGATATGTTCGAATCCAGCAGGTCTCTACTGATTTTCCCGGGGAGACCTGCTGAACTTTAATTATAAGAATGGATTGGGCGTCACTCGATCAACAAATCATCAATGGACTGCAATTAGGTTCGATATACGCCCTCATCGCCTTAGGCTACACCATGGTCTATGGCGTTTTACGTCTGATTAACTTCGCTCACGGCGAGGTTTATATGGTCGGTGCATATGTCGCTTACTACACCGCCGAACGATGGTTCGACAAAACGAAATTTCATCCTGCTGTACTTCTGCTCTTAATGCTTTTTAACAGCATGGTGATTTGCGCCATTTTGGGAGTTACGATAGAAAGAGTCGCTTATCGTCCGCTTCGTTCCGCCCCCCGTATCTCCGTTCTTATCACTGCAATAGGAGTTTCTCTTCTTCTGCAGCAAGGAGGATTGCTGATTTTCAAAACTTCCCCGCAGCCATCCATCTCCGAAAGCGTAAACCCATTTAAAGCATATACATTCGAAAATCTCCCTCTATTGGGAAACATCACCATCAGCGGCGGACAAACGGCAATGTTTTTCGTCTCTTTGATTTTCATGTTGCTGCTTTGGTTTTTAGTAACACGAACGAGTACAGGTCGTGCAATGCGAGCGGTTGCCCACGATTTCGATACCGCCGCTCTCATGGGTGTGGATGTTAATCGAATCGTGTCCATCACTTTCATTGTCGGTTCTGGATTGGCAGGTGCGGGGGGGATGATGAATGCCACAGCGCTTGGAACACCTTTAGATACATTTTATGGACTTATCCCCGGCGTAAAAGCATTCGTTGCAGCGGTATTAGGCGGAATCGGAAACATCCCCGGTGCAGTGCTCGGTGGATTTTTGATGGGAGTCGCTGAGACGATGGTCGTTTGGGTGGGATATGCGGGATACAAAGATGCTGTCGCATTCGTGGTTTTGATTGCAGTTCTTTTATTCAAACCGAATGGATTGCTCGGTAGCGTGGGAGTCGAAAAAGCATGAGCGTAGCAGCATTAGGTACGAAGCAAACGAGCGTTCCGCAAATTCTTCTCGTGCGATTAATAAGTCTCGTTGCATGTTTCGTCTTCTTGTGGCTATTCCATACTCAACTATCGCCGAGGTTAGGTGACCTCGACAACCGTCTAATTGTTCTTAGCGCACTTTTCGCAACATTATCCGTTAGTCTCAATTTGATTAATGGAATTACCGGACAATTTTCAATCGGTCATGCAGCCTTCTATCAAATTGGAGCATACACGACCGCTTATCTCACGATTCATTATCACAACCTTTTCGCTTTGGAGAACTGGCTATGGTTGACACTGATGATTTTATGTGGCGCAGTTGCAGCAGGTATTGCCGGCTTCATCGTCGGATTGCCATCTTTGAGATTGAGAGGAGATTATCTCGCCGTTGCGACTCTCGGATTCGGTGAAATCGTTCGAATCGTGATCCAAAATCAAAACGCTTTGGGTGGAGCTTATGGATTGAGCGTCCCTTTGAAAATCACTCCGGTTTGGTTCGTGTTGCTGTTATTGATTTTCAGTATCGCAGTAAGTAGAAATCTTCTCAAAACCGCTCACGGTCTTCAATTCCTTGCAGTAAGAGAAGACGAATTGGCAGCCTCCGCTATGGGAGTAAACACTACGAAAACGAAAGTTACAGCGTTCGTAATCGGCGCCGCGATCGCAGGAATGGCAGGAGCGTTATTTTCACATTACGAGGGCTTTATCACGATAAATAACTTCAAAATGGACCAATCCTTTTTGATTTTAGCAATGGTCGTCATCGGGGGAACGGGAAGCATCACGGGCGCAGCCATGGCTGGCTTCTTTCTTACACTTTTGCCGGAATCGTTGCGCGATTTGCCAAAAATTCCCGCATATTCCTTCTTCGCATTCATCATCGCCGCCGTGATTATCTTGCTATTCACTCCGAAAATCTTCCGAAGTTTCCGTTTGGAACGTGCTTCTCTTCAACAAACTCTTCTTTGCATCATCGGATTTATCGGATTAATCGGAGCGGCATATACCGCTTACTGGATTTGGACGCAACACATCCCTAAAATTTCTCAAATCTCGATAACCTTAGCCCTCATCGGGCTTCTCGCCGCCTTGCTCTTTACAAGAAGACGTGTACCGAACATCGCTGTTTTCGGATTTATCCTTTCCGTCATTGCAATCATCTGTCTGCTCTCTCTGCCTATAAAAAACTTGCTAACACAAATTCCATTTACGATAGAACTCTTCTCCGGAGTAGAGTACGAAGCAGGCAAACTTCGATTCCCGTTCTTCGCAGTTCTTCTCGTCGTCATGATGCTCTCTCGTCCGCAAGGAATTTTCGGTCATCATGAATTCAGTTGGAGTTGGGTAAAAGGTCTTTTCGGTCATAAAAAAGAGACCGCCGTGATCACTGTATGAGTCTTCTCGTTTTGGATAAAGCCACCATCCGTTTCGACGGTCTCGTTGCGGTCAACAACGTGAGTTTCGAACTCCAACCGAAAGACCTCTTCGGTCTGATTGGTCCGAACGGTGCAGGAAAAACTACATGTTTCAACATGATTACCGGCATCTACAGACCCACTTCGGGCGACATTCGCTTCAACGGACGTTCTATCGTAGGATTGAAACCCCATACGATCGCTCGCCTTGGAATTTGCCGTACCTTCCAAAATATCCGTCTTTTCGGCGCGTTGACGGCTTTGGAAAACGTCGTCGTCGCTGCTCATCTTCGGCACAAGACGAACCTACTCGAAGCCATCGCCTATCTTCCGAGCGCAATTCAAGAAACACAAGAACTCGTCGAATATTCGATGTCCCTTCTAAAAACATTCAATCTCGAACATCGAGCGAATGTGCGCAGCCAAGATCTGCCCTATGGGGATCAAAGAAGATTGGAAATCGCGCGAGCGATGGCGACTCGCCCCACTCTTTTGCTCCTCGACGAACCAGCAGCAGGAATGAATCCTTATGAAACAAGCACGCTCATGGAGCAAATTCGACGACTTCGCGATGAATTCCAACAAACTATTCTTCTTATCGAACACGACATGAAAGTCGTCATGGGCATTTGCGAAAAAATCGTCGTACTCGACCATGGCACTGAAATCGCATATGGTTCGCCGAAAGAGATTCAAAATAATCCCAAAGTCATCGAGGCTTATTTAGGAGAGCCGGTCGAAGCGTAATCCAAAATTCGGAGGTTGTTATGCTTGCATTTCTTCTTTCACCCTTAATCCTCTTTTTCCCGCAGCAAAGTGCTCTCGAAATACGCAATCTGACTATTAACCCCCCCTCGCAACACACCCTCTATCAACCTATCGAAATTCGCTTCGAACTCTCCGGAACATGGTCAAACCCCTTCGACCCTACGCAAGCAGATGTCACAGCCACAATCATCGCCGAGAACGATACCTATTCCATAGTCAACGGCATTTTCTTTCAAGAATACGAAGCCCAAATCCAAAACGACGAGGAGATTCTCAAACCGATTGGCGAACCCACTTGGAGAATTCGGTTTGCCCCATGGCGCACCGGCTCCTTTGACATTTTTATCAAAGTATCCGACATGACTCGTGCCATCGAAGCCCCGAAAATCGGAATAAAAGTCGCAAGAAAGAACGCTCCGCCTTTCATTTCCATTCCCGAAAAAAGTTTGACCTTTATGCTCGAAAAACAAACCTTCATCCCCATAGGGGTTACATTAAATCCGCTCGGCAAAAAGGGGCTCACCGACATCGAAGAAAGATTCGCACAGTTAGCAGAAAAAGGATTTAATTGTTGTCGAGTCATCCTCACGCCAGAAAATCTCGGGTTGGAATGGACCCCCACCTCGGCAATGCCAGATTATCGAGGCCTCGGAATCTACAATCTGAAAAATGCTTGGCGGCTGGATCGTCTTTGCGAAATCGCTCAAAAACACAAAATCTATCTACTCATAACCCTTTCCACCGGTGACGAATGGACGAACAGATGGGAACAAAATCCCTACAACAAGAAAAATGGAGGTCCCTGCAATTCGGTAGACGACTTCTGGACAGATGTCAAAGCGAGAGTCCAATTCAAACGTCGTCTTCGATATCAAATCAATCTTCTCCAGCACCATCAAAATATTTTGGGTTTCCAAATCTTCGACGGCATAGAAGCACCGGCGTATTGGCTTCGCGAAATCGGCAACGAAATTATCGGAATTCACACCTTCGGGTTACCACTCACGACCTTTCCGGAATCCCAAGAGGCGAGAAAATTGAAACAACTCGGTTTCCGTTCCTTTATTATCGAGTCGGATAAGGATGCAATCCAAGCCGGAAGACAAATTTATACACAGATTGCCGACGCCAACAAAATAGCGCGAAAGCCCACCCTCGTCTTTGCAAATTCCCTTCCGAAAGAACCTCTCGCATTGCGAACTTTCATATGGTCTTCATTTTTATCAGGCGCGTTCGGAGGAATCGTCATCCCTGAAAATGAAATCCGCAACGAAGAATTGCTCAAGAAGGCAATCGTGCCCTTTTCGTCGCTCATCCGAGAAACGAATTGGTCTACTCGAAAATGGGAATCTTCGATGAGTAACGAATCGGAAGCGATAATTTGGTCAATCGCCGACGAATCCGGCGGATTTGCATACATCTCAACGCCCCCCGATGTAACGACTCAACAGGTTTCGATTCGATTCAAACACCTCGGAAACGTCCGTTGTCAATGGATCAACCCCGAAACGGGGGAAAAAATCAAAGAAGAAACCCGAAAATCGGATGGTTCAGTGTTGCGATTCACTGCCATCCCCCCGTTTCGAGACGTTCTTTGTATCTTCTCGAAAGTATAAGAACCCTTTTCGCAAAGCACACATCGCAGTTCTAAGCGATTTCAATGTGTTTTCAAACCACAATTTGTGGTTTTTCGCGTGATTTTTTTCCCAAAATGACCTTTCGCAATAAAAAATTCGAAAAAATCTGGAAAAATAATGATGATGAAGACGAAACATGCATCTTTTTGTGCATCTACATCGTCTTTATCGAATCGGAGCACCATGCTCTGAATCAAAAACCCAAACGGGTTTGAAAATAGGAGAATGAAAACATGGCACGCAAAGTAAAACGCTCGCGAAAGGCTGCTGCAAGCAGAAAGAAAGCGGGCAAATCCCGAGCGACGAAATCGCGCGGGAAGAAGCGCAAGAGCGCTGCTCGACGAAAACGCTCATCCGCTCGAGCCCGAAAACGGACAACTCGCGCACGACGACCATCAGCGGGACGTGCACGTAAGTCTTCTGCAAGGGCTCGGCGCGCAGGTGGCCGCAAAAAGGCTCGTGGCGGCGCGAAAAAAGCGCGAAAGCGAGCGAAAAAAGCCGGCAAAGCCAAAAAAGGCGGCCGAAAGAAGGCTGCTAAAAAAGGTGCGGCCAAAGGAAGACGAAAAAGAGCCCGCAAGGCTCCTGTGATGCCGGAAATGCCTCCAATGGGAGGATTCTGATTCGTGCGCCGAGCCGCTTGCCTTTCCTGATCCATAAAGGCAGCGGCTCGGGCTTTTTGTTGTTTTCAAACCGGCAAGATTTTTCCATGCCGGTTTTTTTTCTTAATTTTGTGATGACGCTCTTTCAGTTTCACGTATCGGACGCCTTCGCCTAAGAGATTCGAATAACTTCTCAGCGCGAATTTGGAATCCGAACGTCAAAAGACCGGGGAACTTACGATAATTCACGAACGGACGGATGCAGTGCGCCACTTGCCCTAATGTAAATTCCACGTCATACCAACTCTTTCGGTCGAAATCGTATTTCAAAAGCACGGAAAAATCCGTCGCCGGAAAATCGAAATCGAAGCGAAGATGCAAGCCACTCGTCGAATAAAGCCTATCGGCATCGAATAACGCAGTACCTGTATCCCACGCAGAAAAATATCCAACAGATGTTTGCACCTGCTCATTCCAGCGATAGGTGAATCCCCCCAAAGGTCGAACCCAAACATAATGATTACCCTCTCCCCAATATCCGGCGAAATCCGCACGAATTCCAAATTTCAATCTCGAACCCAATTCGATTTTTGGAGACAAAATCGTCGTATAAGCTTCCACTCTTTCGTGCCTTTCATTGCTCAAACGAGGATGCACCTCTCCATAACGAATTTGGCCCTGAATCGGAAAACCCCCCACTCGCCCTGATGCATCTATGCCGAAATACCAATCGCGGTCCAATGCAGGAGAAGCACCAGGTCTTGCAACGGTGAAAAAATTCGTTGTTCTCCCCGCAAAAAACGCCACTTCTTCGCGTCCGATAACTCTTTCTTCACGTTCAGGATTCGGAACGCCAATGTGGTCGAAATATCCATCGTAAAACCTTTCACTATCGGGATTGTAAATCGAAATCATCGTGTCCAATTCGTTTTCAGGCCTCGGGCGTGAGTTGAAAGCGACTTGCGTGTTGATAGAGGGAACATGGTCGAAAGTTCTCGAATTTTGTTCGTAAATAAACGACGCCTGATTACCTATCGCAAAAACATTTCTCCAGCGATAGCCCAATTCAAACCCTTCCGTAAATACAGGCGTCGGTGCTTGAATGCCCGTTTGCGAAGGGTCTAATCCGACACGAAACGCAGGTAAATAAGAAGAGAAAAGATCTCCTAAATAAACTTTCGTCTGCTTCGATTCGATGCTTTTCCCAGGACGCAAAACGACTTCTTTGAACCAAAACGAAAAATCGGGTTTTTTCCCCGGACATAAAGTTGCCCAAGCGTTTTTCATTTTCCAAACATTCGGAAGGATTTCGATTTCCTCTGCACTCAGCCTCGCCTCATGTGCGTGAAGAGTAATGCCTGTCGCTATCGCTCGCTTCATAATCCATCTCTCTCTGCCCCCACCTTCTGGATGTTCGTCGAATTCCATAACGATTCGTTCAGCCGATGCTTCCCCGACAGGATCTGTCAACCGCACACCTTTGCGAAACGTAACGGTTCTGGTCTCTTCGTTCACCTCCGCTTCTTCTGCTGTCATTTTCGTTACCTCGTATGTCGCCACGACATTTCCAGAAAATCGCCGGATGGGTGGTTCACTCGTCCAATCTATGACATCCGCTTCCAGTGCAACTCCTCCGATGACTAAACGCGGACGCTGTTGAAAACTTTCTTCTTGATGAATGACCCCTCCAGTTGCGTAAGCCGCCACCAAGAGCGAGAAAACTGCATCTCCGAAAACCATTGACGCCAGTTTACAAGGATAAGGGACGAAGTTATCACCTTTCGCTCGACTCTCAGCCAGTTCCCTTCGAGCGGAACGAAGAGAGTACCGTTTTGGAAGTGAAATTCTTTTCTTATCAAAAATTATGCTCTTTTATAGACCTCCTCCGAAAGGTTCCCCCCTGCTTGTGCGAGGGAAACCGATTTTTTGGCGAAAACATGCAGATTAGGAAGTGGGCAAATGCTTCCTTATCGAGAGTGAACTATGTTTTTCAAAACTTTTTCGTTGCAAGACTTCGAATAATCTCCCATTCCTTTCTTTTCACAGGAGTTATGCTCAAACGGTTCCCCTTTTGCAAAATCACCATTTCCTCGAGTCCGGGGGTATTACGAAGTTCTTTCAAGGAAACGAGACGTGGGAACTTTTCGACTGCGCGAATGGTGACCATCCACCAGCGCGGATTTTCAGGGTTAGAACCAGGGTCGTAGTATTCGGATTTGGGGTCGAATTGGCTGTCATCCGGTATCGCCTCTTTGATCACCTCTGCAATCCCCACAATGCCGGGTTCTTCACAACTGCTGTGGTAGTAAAAAACAAGGTCTCCTACCTTCATCTCGTTCTTCATGTAATTGCGCGCTTTGTAATTCCTCACCCCGTCCCAAGTAGCCGAGCCCTCCTTCAATAAATCATCGAAGGAATACGTCGATGGCTCCGATTTGAAAAGCCAATAATTTCGCTCCATTTAGAGAAATTGTATCCCTTATATCGTTTCGCCACATGCGAAGCGTAAAGCGAGTTCTATAATTAGCACCTCGATGTCATCGAATAAAGAAGTAGTTCGAGAAGGAATCAACCCTTTAGTGCCAGGAGGGTCATTTCTGCATGACTCGCCAGAGGAGGTGTTTTCACCTGAGAAATTCGACTATTCGGCGCGAATGATGTTCGATACGGCGAAGGCTTTTGCAGAGAACGAGGTTTTGCCCTTATTGGAGAGATTAGACAAGCAAGAAGAGGGGCTTATGCCCAGTTTGGTGCGAAATGCATGCGAACTCGGGTTCGGAGGGGTAGACGTTCCCGAAAAGTACGGCGGATTGGGATTGAACAAATCCGTCGCCGTTCGCATTTTAGAAGCCCTCAGCGTGAACGGGAGTTTCAGTACAACGATCGGGGTTCACACGGGTGTTGGTCAAGCGCCTTTAGTGATGTTCGGAAACGAAGAGCAGAAGCAGAAATATCTTCCACCCATTGTAAATGGGGATTGGATGGGGGCATATGCCTTGAGTGAGCCGAACAGCGGTTCAGACGCCTTGAGCCTGAGTGCGAAGGCGGTTCGTGAAGGGAACATTTACTCGCTCAATGGAACGAAGATGTGGATTTCCAATGCGAAATGGGCGAATTTATTCATGACTTTCGCGAAAATAAACGGAGAAAAGTTTTCGTGCTTTTTAGTGGAAAGAGACTTTCCGGGAGTTTCGGTGAGCCGTGAAGAGCACAAAATGGGCTTGAAAGGAAGTTCGACGGCGAGACTCGTGCTCGACGACGCCAAAGTGCCCGCAGAAAATCTTCTTTATAAAGAGGGCGAAGGGCATAAAGTCGCTTTCAATGTCTTGAACATCGGCAGATGTAAGTTGGCGGGGATGGCGCTGGGACAGTGCCGAGAAGCCCTTCGGCAAGCGGTGAATTATTCAAAAGAAAGAAAGCAATTCGGGAAAAGCATCAGCAGTTTCGGACTGGTGAGGGACAAGTTGGCAAGGATGACTGCGTTGATTTTCGGGGTAGAAAGCGCTCTTTACCGCACAACCGGGTTGCTCGATGACGTGTTCGCCCAAGTTGTCGTAGATTCACCCAAAGGAGTAGAGCAATACCGCCAGGCTGCTGAGGAGTATCAAATCGAGTGTTCGTTGGTGAAAGTTCTCTCCACAGAGGTTTTGGATTTTTGTGTGGACGAGGCTTTGCAAATTCACGGCGGATACGGATTTACAGAGGAGTTTCCTGTTGCACGATTGTATCGAGACGCGCGAGTAATGCGCATTTACGAAGGTACGAACGAAATCAACCGTTTATTCGTTTTCGACCGGGTTTTCCGAAAAGGGCTTTACGCGAGCGGCGGCAGAGTTAGAGAAACATTGAGTGGTGTCGTTTCGAACCTTCTTCAGCGCGCCGTGGCAGAGGTCTTTTCGGACGATAAAGGGACACCGAGCGAGCGTAAGGATACACAAGAAATCAAAGGGGCGATGGCGGATTTGATTCTCCTTCTTTATGCTCAGCAGGCGGTGAATGCAAGATTGAAGAATGAGGTCCCGAACTTTTTACGAATGGCAGGAGAATACTTTATCGCTTTGAGCGATGCCTGGGCGCAGAGTCGAATCATCGAATTGAACTCGCGATTGGGGACTAATGAACATCTCGAGCCGCATGGGGATTGGAAAGTGGGCGAAGATGTTGCGGAGGCGGTGCTGGAATTAGGCGGTTGCGCATTATAAAACGATCATCGTTTGGATTCCTTCGGGAATATGGAGGACCTACTCTTGGAATGAAATTTGCTAAGAATGTATATATGCTGCGAGCGCCTACCAAGCCGATGGCGGTTTTAGCATCAATAGCGCTTGTTGACCTTATCGTTACAGCGCTTCTTTATCAAACCGGGTCGATTGTCGAGTTGAATCCCTTAATGCGTCCCCTTTTAGAGCACAGCACATGGGTTTTTGCCCTCGTGAAGTTCTTTACTGTGGCTGTTGCTTATTTGGTGCTTCAGTGGTACAGGAGAACTGACGAAGAATTCGTAAACCGCATTGCAACCGCCGGCTCCCTGGCATACATCGCCTTGTGGACGACCTGGTTTCTCTCCGGGCTGATACTATCTTCAATACAGGCTTCTTCCCCTTGAGGTTTCCCTTCTTGCTCCCCTAATATAAGCTCCTTCCCCTTGAGGTTTCCCTTCTTGCTCCCCCGAAGGGGAAATCGGATTTATTAGCTTCCATCGTTGTTCGCAGGTTCTATTTCCATCTTTTTTACTGATCCATGCGAGTTCATCAAATAAGCATAGTGTGTTAAATATAAAACTAAGAAGAATTTTTTCTCTTTTGAAAGTTTTCTTTTCCTCTTTTACTGAATAGAACCTGGATTACAGTATAGTTACTAGGTTTTAAAAGTTTTTTTCAGTTTTGCTTGCATTCTCGAATATTTTATGTATAATGTACTCAGCCAGCTGGCATGCGGGCTTGATTGCCAAATTCCTGCGCAGGCGGCTGGAAATCTAATCTAAAGAAAAGGAGTGGAGAATGAGGAAACTCACGCTTCTCTGTGCACTGGCTACACTTGGTGTTGCAGCTAATGCGCAACTCATCTATCAAGATCCCGGCACCGGCGACAACGCTTGGGGCGTCATAGACGCTTTTAGTTTCTATGATGATTTCACCGTTGGCAGCCCTGGTTGGGAAATTGACAGAATCGAAACTTACGAATACTACGGCGATGCAGATTCCTTCGGTGACACCTATCGAGTGGACATCTGGACTGCTCCCTCGGACTTAGGTGGCTCAATAGTCGCTGGGACTTATACCCACACCGACGTCAGTGTAGGTCCGATTGGCGGTTACGGCTTCGAGACATTCGCAGTCGGCTTCCAACTCGATGCGACACCTGGTTGCGATGGCCAAGGGCTCGTCCTTAAGCCTGGAACGTATTGGCTTCGCTTCTGGGCTGGCGACTCTGGCGTTGGCTACTTCTGGTACAACGCGAATGTCGGTGCCCCGAACGGCTCCAGCGCATACGTGGATGGTTTCGGTTATTCCGAATCCTGGGCTGGTCAGTCTTTCGACATGTCCTTCAAGATGGAAGGCTGTGTCGTTCCTGAGCCCGCCACATTGCTCGCTATGGGTGCTGGTCTCGCTGCGCTCGCTGCTCGTCTGCGACGCAAGTAAGTTTCTGCGCTAAGGTAGCACTTATAGTTGGAATGCCCCTTTTTGGGGCATTCCTAATTTTTTAAGGTGGCTTCGCAACTCTCAGTCGAAAAGAAAATGAAGCATAAGCCAAAATAGTACAGTTACTAGGTTTTAAAAATTTTTCATGTTTTGGCTTGCATTTTGTGTTATCTCATGTATAATGTAGATAGCCAGCTGGCATGCGGGCTTAATTGCCAATAACCTGCGCAGGCGGCTGGAAATCTTAGGAAATCTAAACTTATGAAAAGGAGTGGAGAAATGAGAAAACTCATCCTTCTCTGTGCAATTGCTACACTTAGCGCAGCAGCCAATGCGCAACTCATCTATCAAGACCCCGGTACTGGTGACAACGCATGGGGCGTCATAGACGCTTTTAGTTTCTATGATGACTTCAACACCGGCCCGGGTTGGATAATTACGAGAATCGAAGCCTACGAGTACTATGGCGATGCGGAGTCCTTCGGCGACACCTATCGTGCAGACATCTGGACAGCTCCATCGGATCTTGGCGGCGTCATGGTAGGTGGTACCTACACTCACACCGACGTCAGTGTTGGCCCGATTGGTGGATACGGCTTTGAGACATTCGCAGTCGGCTTTGATCTCCCGGTTCCGCTCGAGCTAGGACCTGGAACCTACTGGCTTCGCTTCTGGGCTGGCGACTCTGGCGTTGGCTACTTCTGGTACAACGCGAATGTCGGCGACCCGAACGGCTCCAGCGCATACGTGGATGGCTTCGGCTATTCCGAGTCTTGGGCTGGTCAGTCCTTCGACATGTCCTTCAAGATGGAAGGTTCTGTCGTTCCTGAGCCCGCCACATTGCTCGCTATGGGTGCTGGTCTCGCTGCGCTCGCTGCTCGTCTGCGACGCAAGTAGTCTTAGCGCTAAGTAATTAGCAGTTCATTGACACCCCTCCCGAGGGGTGTCAATTTTTTAATTCCATCTCACGGATGTCAATTCCATGAAGCATTACCGGAAGTCAGTCCTTTTCTCGTTTCCTAACTAGGAAGAGACTTTTTAGACCCCCTCCGTAAGGTTCCCCCTGCTTACGCAAACCGGTTTATTTTTTATCCCACGTTCTCTGCGATGTAAAGAAACCGCAATGATGCCAACATTTGTGTTCTCCGAAAACTTTCCCTGAAGAAAATACCGTTACTGCCGATTTCTGATAGGGATGCCCTTCTTTTCGCGCAAGACCGTCTGTTTCGTATCGTGCATTTCCATGTTCCTTGCAGGTTGCGGAGGAGGGGGGACGAGTTCTGGAAGTTCTGGAGACAGCGCTGGGTTCGGAATGCTTACCATCGAGGTGGATTGGCCTGCGAAAAATATGCGTTTCGTCCCGACTTACGCGGAAAGTTTAAAAGCGACCCTCAATCTCAAGAGCGGCGCAGAAGTACTGGTTATCAACCGAACGAGCGACGATGCCTACACAGGTTCTGCCGCTTTCGCAGAACAAATTCCCGCTGGCCAACACACATTAATCGTGGAGGCATTTACAGAACAAAACGCGCAAGGTTCGAAAGTAGCGAGCGCAAACATCGGCGTGCAAATCCTCGTCAACGAAACCACGACGGAAAATGTCACGGCAGACTTGAATACGACGATTCATCATTTGGAAATTGACGGTCAGCCGCTCATCGTTGATGTCGGTGAGCAGAAACAACTGACGGGTCATGCGGAAGACAGCGCGGGGAAAACGATTCTTTTGCCGGACGGTGTTTTGAAATGGTCTTTAGTTTCGGGGGGGCAATACGGCGATATTACTGTGGATGGGCTATTCACGGGAATTGCCGCCGGAGTCGCCGTCGTGCGTCTTGCGGAACCCGAAGCGAATAAAACCGTTCAAGCCAATGTTTCTGTCATTTCGAATACTTTATACGATGTGTACTTTTTGACGGATAGAGACGATTTGTATGGATACGGAATCAATGCGATTTATGCGATGTTTTCCGATGGGAACAATTTGCGAAAAATCACGACGGAAGAAGCGTTTTATTCCACTCCCGCTTTAAGCGCTGACGGAACGAAACTCGTTTTCGTTGCAGATATCAATGGACCGGAAGACGTCTACATGATGAATGCAGATGGGACGGGACTCACGCAAATCACCTTCACTCCCGAACCTGAGATGGATCCTTCCTTCAGTCCGGGGGGTGATAAAATCGTGTTTTCCAGAAATGTGGGGGGGACGTGGCAGATTTTCACGTACACGATAAACAGCGGCGGATTTCTCCAATTGACGACGAACGAGGGAAATAAAACCGGACCACAATTCAGCCCTGACGGCACGAAAATCATTTACGAAAACGATTTAGACGGGGATTTCGAAATTTGGCAGATGAACGTAAACGGCACGAACCCGAGCAAATTGACGGACAACGACAAGAACGATTATTCGCCCGACTTCAGCCCGAGTGGAAACACGATCGCATTCATTTCCGATAGAAACGGACCGGTAGACCTTTACACGATGAACAGCGATGGGACGAACGTAAAGCGCCATACGTTCACCGCAGATTTGGAAGACGACCCCGTTTTTACACCGGATGGTTTGTTCATCGTTTTCGCTATGGAAGTGAAACCCGGAATTTTCGATATCGCGTTATTGGACCCGTTGACGAATCAAGTTACGAATTTGACGAATCATTTTTCGAACGACACCGAGCCCTCCGTAACGATCGTTCCATAGTATAGGAGCGCCGTAAGGCGCGATAATTATTCATAGATTCACGATAGTTTTACTTCCATATAAGCGATACATTCAAAACAAATCAGTTCCCATTACACGTGGGTAAAAAAGCCTCAACAGCGGGAGCTGTTGAGGCATAAAAAAATACAAGTATGGGAACGAGAGTAAAATTAATCACAGTAAAAAATACTGATTTTTACGAAGTTTAAAAAAATTTTCGTTTTTTCGGGTTGCATTTTGAGAAACTCGTTGTATAATTAGCAAATTAATTGCCATAGACCTGCTCCGCAGGCGGTTGGAGATCTAAAGAAATCTAATCTAATGAAAAGGAGTGGAGAAATGAGAAAACCCATCCTTCTCTTTGCAATTGCTGCACTTGGTACTGTAGCCAATGCGCAACTCGTTTACCAAGACCCAGGCACCGGCAATAGCGCTTGGGGCTGGATAGATCTTTTATCTTTCTATGACGACTTTACGATTCCTGACCCGTATTGGGAAATCGATAGAATCGAAACTTATGAGCGCTTTGGCGACGCCAAGCAATGGGAAGATGAATACTATGTGGATATCTGGACCGCTCCTGAAGACCTCGGTGGCTCGAGGATAATTACTTTCAAATACACCGATATCAGCGAAGGACCGATGGGTCCTTATGGCATTAATACTTGGGCAGTAGGCTTTCAGTTCGACCCTTCACCCGGTTGCGATGGTGTAGGGCTCAAGCTTCCACAAGGAACGTACTGGCTGCTCTTCCGGGCTACCGACTACAGCGAACATAATTACGCCTGGTACAACGCTAACTTCCGTAATCCGAACGGCTCCGAAGCATACGTGGATGGCTTTGGCTACTCCAGTCAATGGGCTGGCGACGCTTTCGACATGTCCTTCAAGATAGAAGGCTGTGCCGTCCCCGAGCCCGCCACATTGTTCGCTATGGGTGCTGGTCTCGCCGCGCTTGCCGCTAGTCTGCGACGCAAGTAATCTAAGCCGTTTAAGTAAGTTGCAACTAATTGGCACTTCTTTTTGAGGTGTCAATTTTTTTAATTCTTTTATATGCCTCAACACTCCTGCTGTTGAGGCTACATAGAAAGACCCCCTCCGTAAGGTTCCCCCTGCTTCGCAAGGGGAACCGATTTTGAATAGTGAACTTATATGTAGCCTTTTGCAAAAATGAATAAATTTGATGCCTCAACAGCTCCTGCTGTTGAGCTATAGACCCCCCCTTAAAGGTTCTCCCTGCTTGCGAAAGAGAAACGGCGTTTTTACTTTCGAATAACAAAACCCCCCCTTTAGAGGGGGGTTCGAGATAACGGCATGACCTAAACTCAGCGATAAAGCGCCGTTACAGTTTTGTCGGCATTCATCGTTACATTGAAGTTGGGATTCGGAGTACCCACTGCAGGTCCGAGGGTGCCTTTCCATCCCAAGAACTTATAGCCGCCATACGAGGAAGGTGCGGTGAGAGTAACGTTCGTTCCGTCGTAATAGGTGCGCGTGAAGGGTGTCGTTCCGTCACCGTTTCCATACCCGTCGGTAGTGCACTGAATGGGGATATTGAGTTGCGTTCCGTCTCGCAGTTTCGCCTCGACGGTGAGTTTGCGGTATTCGGCGACCTTCCAACTCGCAATCCACGATTTCCATGCGCTTGGCGAGTCGGCATATTCTCCGACTCCCCAGAAAGTCAAGCCATCGGATGGGTCTACTTGGATTCCGAAATAGTCACCCCAGCGGTATCCGTTCCAGTAGGTAGCACCCGTTTTGAGTTCTATCAACGAACCCATAGTTCCGGATGGGTCGGTGGATTTTCTTCCCGTCGCCCAAACGCTCGGATACTCATTCGCGGATGACCTTGCAACGACCATCCCGATATCCATGAAGTCGTTGAATGCGACTGCTGGGAAGAAAACATAGATTCCACTTCCGGCTTCAACGTTTCCGGACTGCACCAAAGTGACCGTTCCGGAGTTAGGCCAATCGCCGAGGTTGAAGTCGTACCAACGCCCGACAGTATAAGAAGTTGAACTGTTTTTGCGAACAGCGTGCGAGGTGAGGAGTCGTCCGTTCTGATACCAAGTGTTGAAAACCCTTCCATCCAGAACATCCAAATCTGCTGTAGTTCCTTTTTGTGGAGCACTGCTGTTCGGATAGGAAAAGGACGGGACGGAAACTGTAGTGGTATAGAGAACAGGAGAGGTTGTCGCATTCACCATCGCATGGATTTTCATGGAGGAGGTACTGCCGTCCTGCGCAAAGTATTCTATATTCGTAGGTGACTTGCTTTCAGCGGGTTGGACGCTCCATGTTCCACTGCTTTTCACGATATCTTTGTAAGTTACGGTCGCAGCGCCGGATAGGAGTTCGCTCAAATTATATGCGCGGAAAAGGACACCGTTGAAACCACTGCTAAATCCGAAAAGGTTGCCGGTGACGAAGAGGGCTTCGCTATTGATCCCTAAACCCGGATAGTCCACCCAACTGTTGCCGGTTTTCGCATTCGTTCGGTAGAGATACCAGACTCCATTCGGGTCGCTGTCGTCGGAAACGGCGATGTCCAAAAATGCAGTACTCGAATAAACCTCTGCGCACATGACGAAGAACCTGCCAGTGTTCTTGTCATAAAGGCATCTGGGGTCGAAAGTGAAATCCAAAGCGCCGACGGATTTGAAAAATCCATTCGTCGCTTGATTCCCGAGCCAGACTTCGAAAACCTTCGTGCCGTCCGATTTTTTGAAGAAAGCGATTTTCATGTTGACGGTAGCGACGATGTAATCCGGACCAACGGCGAGGGTGAGGTCGGGTGGATACCAGCCGTCCATTTGAATTCCGGGCCAAAGCCCTTCTAATCTGGCTCTGGGGTCGGAGAGCATTCCGCCTGGGACGATGTTAGAAGGCGGGACGTTATTTACGCTTTTTTTCCAAATCAAGGGGTTTTCCGGAGGCGCCATCAGCATGTTCATATGGAAATCGCTGAACTGCGGGATGGTTCGAGTGTCGAGAACAGCACGAGCGAGCGATTTCCCACTCGTGAATTTGGTCTCCACTTCCACCGCCTGCGCAAAGCAAAGAGACGTTAGAGTGAAGGAAAGAGCGAAGGGGAGAACATGTAAGAGATGATTACGATAAGCAATTTTCATGTGTTGCATTCCTCCTGCAAGCATAATAAATATGAACAAGTGGCATGCGCCTGGTAGATAAGGCGCAGCATCTTTTTGACGAGGATGAAGCTATTCTTCGTTCGCAATCCGGAAACGTTTCTTACGCTTTACAAAAACATTCAAAACCCCGAACCCGACGAGAACGAGGGTACTCGGCTCAGGGACGACGTTCCCATACACCTCGAATGCCCACTCCTGGTCTTTGATTCCGTTGAAGATTTCCATTTCCACCCAATCTTGATTCGCTGTGCCATCTTCCAAGATTCCGAAGTTCCAGTAGGCTCGAGCAGCGCCATTCGCCCAGCGCGTTGTCAAAATGCCATTCTTCCCTCCCCCATTCTCGAAGGTCTGCCACGTGCGAAAGCCGAGAAAATACTGTCCGGGGCTTAAAACGAGATTCGTCGGAAACAAAGTATTTCGATAAACGTTCGTACCGAAGTTGCTGTTGTACCAACCCGTGTCCTCGAAGAGCAGTTTAAGGCCATATTCGCCTGTTATCACGGTTCCAGGAGGACCTTCCGGGTAGGTTGCATCGAAAATGTACCAATCGCCACCGAGAACATCTGGGTCGGAAATCGGCACGCTGTAGTAGACAATGCGCGTAATTTGTACAGGGTCTTTCAGGAAAAAGTCGTCCGCGGCGCAGCGATAGGAAACGAAATCATCATCGTTCACTCTGCTCGCCGTCCATGCATCTTGGGTATTCATAAGGTCGTCTGGAGTTGTTTGGATGTTCGACCAAATGAGTTCGTCGGCTAAGGCAAATGAGAAGATGGAAAGAAGCAGGACAGACCCGAAGAGTCTCATGGATTTAATTTAGCATACATAAGGACTATGAGCACAGTCACTTCCTTTACAAGGAGGCAACAAAGAGAATTTGTGAAACTTCGTTTCGCTCCAAAAACTGGTAAATTTATTGTTGTTCTCTCAAAAATAAAATCGATATTTTTCTGTATCATTTTTTAGAAGGACAAAATGATGAAATATTTTTGGAGATTGAGCTTTTTATTCGCTACTTCTAGTCTGTTGGCTGTTCAAATAGGAACGACCGAGCGAGTATCGCTTTCCTCCTCTGGAGAGGAAGGATATGGCGATAGCTTTGAGCCTTCAATTAGTGCAGATGGAAACTATGTTGCGTTCGTCTCTGCTGCGCCGAATCTTGTTCCAGAGGACACGAACGATGTTGCTGACATTTTCGTGCACGACAGACAAGCGGGGGTGACGATACGGGTTTCTGTCTCTTCTGCAGGTGCCCAAGCGAACAACTTTAGTTGGCAGTGTTCTATCAATGATGACGGAAGATATGTAGCATTCACTTCTACCTCAACTAACCTCGTTTCTGAATCTACAGGCTTATTCGATAAAGTATTCGTGCACGACACGCAAACGGGTGTCACTACCTTGGTCTCAGTCTCCTCGTCAGGTACACCCGCGAATGATTCGAGTGTTTACCCTTCTCTAAGCGGCGACGGGAGGTACGTGGCGTTTACATCTTACGCACCTAACTTAGTTTCGGGAGATACAAACAATGTAGGTGACGTATTCGTGCATGACAGAAATACAGGGCAGACTACACGAGTATCCGTCTCATCTTCCGGAGAACAAGGAAACGGAATTAGCTGGCTGTCTTCTATAAGTGCGGATGGGAGATACGTAGCGTTTACGTCTTATGCGTCCAACCTGGTTTCGGGAGACACTAATGGATTTTCGGATGTCTTCGTGCACGATAGACAAACAGGACAGACCACACGAGTATCCGTTTCCTCTTCAGGCGAACAAGGAAATGAGGGTAGCTTTTTGCCTTCTATTAGTGCAGATGGTAGATATGTGGCATTTTCATCCCTCGCATCCAATCTCGTTTCAGGAGATACGAACGGTAAGGAAGACGTATTCATCCACGACATACAGACAGGACAAACCACCCGTGTATCTATCTCTTCATCGGGTGCACAAGGGAATGATTTTAGTTGGGCGCCTTCCATCAGCGCTAATGGAAGATACGTCGCTTTTTCTTCTGAAGCATCCAACCTCGTTTCAGGAGATACGAACTACTCCACAGATGCCTTTGTGCACGACAGACAAACGGGGTTAACCATCCGAGTGTCGATATCTTCTTCAGGCAAAGAAAGTTACGGTGACAGTGTATCACCTTCAATCAGCGCAAAAGGAAGGTATATAGCGTTTTCCTCTTACGCATATGCTCTCGTTTCGAATGACACGAATGGTTTCAGTGATGTTTTCGTGCATATGCCAGCATACGCAGCCTCTCCAATCGTGAAGCCACCTAAAGGTTAAAAGAATACGACGAAGTAATTTTTCAAACTCACGTGACCAAACGAAGAGCAAATTTTCTTCATAATGCTTTATTTTTGACCCCCTCCTAAGGTTCCCCCTGCTTGCGCAAGGAGAACCGGGAGGGGTAAAGAGACGCCGAGAGAATCCTCACTATCCCTCACTTCCAAAAAATTGTTAAATTTTCAAAACCTGGTAAATATACTGTTGTTATCTGAAAAAAAAAAGTACAATTAGGTTTAGAACTCTTGTTGAGGAGGTTGAGAATGGACAGAATCAAGTTCCTCGGTACATTGTCCATAGTGCTCCTATTAGCCAATGCATGGGTTTGGGCTTCTCTAATTCCGCCGGATGTTTCTATTTTGAGTAGAGGTTGTAATAGTGGACCCTGCGGGGGAGGAGAAGATGCTTATGCTTCCACACGAGACACGGCCGTTGACTGCCAAAGTTGTAGAAAAATATTATCAACTTATCAGTATTGGTGCAAACTACGTGCACCAAACACGGAATGTGACCCAGGCTGGTTCGATGACAACTTCTACATGAGAAGAGAAGAATAGTGAATTTATACGAGTGTGCAAGACCCGGAAACACCATTCTTGCAGAATGCTGTGGGTGGTGGCAGTTTGTCGATTGTTGCAACTGGTCATCTTCAGAACCTCCTTGTTCCGACCCAGGAGCTCCTGATTACATTTGCAGCCAGCAAGGAGATTGCCCATAGTCGAAACGAACATTAGGCCGAGTATGACCCAGTTACTGCTGGGTATGGTTGTGGGATCTATTGCAGCCGCTGTTTTTCGGTTCTTTAATGTTGCTGTCTACGTTGGAATCTGGGGAGGTCGTATTCGTTTCATGTCGCATTTATTACCTGCGGTAATTAGTTTTGTCATTGCATTACTGGTCATCCGCTGGCTCGACGAATCAAAAGCGAAGTGGTGCTCTATTGTAGGGCTGGCGGGTGAAGCTATTTTTTTCTGGAGTTATGTGCTCGTACTTAAAACCAGCAACAGTATTGACGTCTCTCACTATACTGAAATTGTAACGATAATTCTGGGTCTCATTGCACAAGGTTTATTGACAGCAGGCTTAGGATATTTTCTTGCTAATTCATATGCACAACACGAAAAACTATGAAAAACTGTGAAAATCGAAATAACGGCTGGACGCTTTTAGAGATCATTCTAGTTGCGTTCATTACTCTTTCATTGACCGCGCTCATCCTTTCTGTAGTTTTATCCGGCAAAAAAGGTGCTCATACGGTGTCTTGCACTGGCAATTTACGGAATCTTCGTGTCGCTTTAGAGTTGTATCGAGAAACATCGGATGGTCATTTTCCACTCCGAATAGAAACACTTTACACAGTTGGGTTGACACCTAAATCCGTGCATTTATGTCCATCAGACCCGGTTGAAGGTTTTGCATCAAAACACTATTTCGAATGTTCTAAAAAGAAAGTAATAATTCCGAATACATATGAGACGATGTTAGATTGGTCTGAAAACTTGAAAGCGGTTTTATCCGAAATAGATCCAAACCATGGAATCGTAGTCTGTCGTGTACATGGAGCAAAAACGGAGTTCTACGCAGATGGCATTGCTAATTTTTGCGACGCCAGTGGATTTATGTTCGAAGGACTGCTGCTCCGCTTGCGAAAAGACGGTTCTATCCAAAGAGCAAAGCTAAGCTTACATCATGGCCCCCCTCCGAACGTAGCGGCCATGAAATACTGGGAGTTATATACAGATGAAGCACCGGACTTTGTGGAGAGATTGAGGAAATCTTTTAGTCGTCTTAATAACGACTTATAACAAGACTTTATAACAATTTAGGGTTGCATTTATTTTTTTCCTCGCTTCTGCATGAACCGATAATGCAGAAAACTGCTTTGTAGAATTCTCTTTTGGTGATTAAAACCCTTTATTTTTATTGATTGACCCTTCCTTAAGGTTCCCTTTGCTTACGCAACCGTTTTTTGTTTATGGGAATGCCAAGTAGGAATAAACTCTGTAAAAAATAACTCGGTAAAAAGAACTCGGTAAAAATAACTCGGTAAAAATAAATTGGTGTGAATCGATAAATAATCCGGTTCCCCTTCTGAGCGAAGCGAAGCGGGGGAACCTTTAAGGAGGGGGTTCTCCGCTTTTGTCAAGATTAGATTTTTTTGGATTTGTTTTTTTTAGACCCCCTCCGTAAGGTTCCCCCTGCTTGCGCAAGGGGAACCGGTTTTATATTTTTCGAATATTTCGCATGCGGAAGAAATATGTAAATAAGTTCAACTTATATAAATCTATAAGCAGTCCGGTTATCGCGCCTTACGGCGCTCCTTCTATGCTTTACTATTTTCTCTCGTTCCTAATCAATGTTTTTTTTCTCCTTCCCAAACTCTGTTTGGGAACGCATATGTTTCTTCTTCGAGCGAAGCGAAGAGGAGGAACTTTAAATGGAGGGGGTTTTCTATTCTTGCCAACGATAGATAAAAAACTACGTCTTCACCTTCACCCTAAAACTATCTGCAAAAATTTTCGCATTCGCGCCTGCTCCGTATGTGGTGATTCGGAAATACAGCGTCCCCTCGTCATCGAAAAAGCGTTGCGGATTATTCGTGAGGTTGATTTTTACCGTCGAACTTTCGGACGAATTGACAGGGGTAGTCGCTATCGTCACGAAACTCCCATAAGGATAACTCCATGTACTCCAATCGTAGAGTTCGATGTATTCCGTTCCGTTCGTGTTTACGTATTTTCTCGTGAAGTCGATTTCTAGTTCTTTTATTCGTGATACGTTCACTTTTCGCACGGGGATTTCGAGATAAATGATTCCGTCTTCTTCTCTACGCGTGCATTCCAAAAAGTTTCCATCGTTTCGATAAAGTTGAAAGAAACCTCCCGAGCAGATTGCACCGAGCGTACTCGCATCGCTCGGAGCATACGTCCTCGCTTGCTCCGAATCTATAAATATCGAACCAATGGCGTTATCGTTGACCTTCAGCACTAACTCACCCGGCACAGTGACGAGGACATTAACTTGGTAACGCGTTTGCTTCGTAATCTTCATTTCTTTCCCGTTCACGAATGCTCTCACGTCGTTCGGCGGCTCGAATCCAATCCCATAAATCGTTATCGGAACTCCTAACGTCCTCGTCCCCCCCGTCGCGAGCAAACGTCCTGCAACAGGTGAAGTAAAAAGAATTTTTCCAGGCTTGGAACCGGAACTTTGTCCGAGAATTCGTTGTACCGCCGCAAAACAATCGAGATATCCGTACGCCACGTATTCGCCGAAAGGATATTGATTTACCGTTATCGCTGTGTCTTCTATTGCCGCACGCACTTCCAGGGGGGTCGCGTCTTGTTTTGCGGAAAATAACAATGCTGCAAGACCTGCCGCATGAGGACAAGCCGCAGACGTGCCTGCAAAACCGAACGTGTAATAATAATCAATCGTCGTCGTGGGAATGCTTACGCCAGGAGCTGCCACATCTACCCACGTACCGAAATTCGAAAACCACGCTTTCGTAGAGGAACTATCGTTCGCGGCGACAGCGAGAGTGTTATCATAAGCCGCCGGATAATAAGGGAGAACGCTCGACGAATTTCCTGCCGCGGCTACCGGCAGGGTTCCTTTTTCGAAACAATAGTTGATTGCATCCCGCTCCGCTGCCGTAACTTCATCGCTAAAAAAACTCATCGAAATCACTTTGAATCCCATATCCGCGCAATACACGAGCGCCGGAACGTTCGCGGATTCAAAAAAATATCCATCGTCTCGTGCGGCTTTTACTGCAACGATTTCACAAAACGGCGCTACTCCTGTAACTCCGATTGCATTATCTTGTACAGCGGCAACGATTCCTGCGCATGCAGTTCCGTGCCCATAAACGTCGTCGGGATTAGAATCGTTGTACGCAAAATCGTAGCCGTTCACATCGTCCACGTATCCATTGTTATCGTCGTCTATTTTATTTTTCGGAATTTCGTTTGGATTGACCCAAATGTTGTCCGCTAAATCGGGATGCGTTACGAGCACCCCCGTGTCCATTACAGCGACTTTTACGGAGGGTTTTCCGCGCTCGATGTCCCAAGCGAGGTTCGCTTTGATGTCTTTCAAATTCCACATATAAGGCCAAAATTCGTCATTCGGGTCATAGGCGAGGCGCTTGGCTTTATCGAAATCCACACGAGAGAAGAGTCCGCTTTGCAAATAAGTTTGTCGTGAACGCTGAAGTGTGCCTTTCGGAACTTCGACAATTTGCCATCCGATTTGCGGCAGAGAGAAAAGAATTTTCGCACCTATTTTTCGGTGCACTTTTTCCGTAAATTCCCAAGAAATACCAGGTTTCGGTTTGACCAGAAGTCGAGTCGGATGGATGGGATTTTTTACGGTGGGTAACGAAGAGAATTGCGCAGGAAATATAGAAATGCTAAATATAAATGCAAGCCCAATAAACATGGCTTTATTATTATATCGAAATCTCTCGAGAATAATTTTCAAGGTAAAAACGATTTCGGAAAAAAGCGATTATCAGGTATTTTATTGAGGACTTTCGAAACTTTTGACTATCATGAGTTTCAGCAAAAGGATTGACGAAGCAAGAAAAGCATACCGGCGAAAGGACCTAAGCGCATTGGAACTCGCGCACGATATCGAGCGCATCCGACACCCCGAACGAGAACCCCATGGAGCATCTTCGTCGAGCTATGTAGGGGAGATGGTTTACGGGGGATTGGATGGCATCATCACGACTTTCGCTGTGGTAAGCGGAGTGGCAGGGGCGAGACTCAGCGCGGACGTTGTGATTATCTTGGGTGTTGCGAATTTACTTGCAGATGGGTTTTCTATGGCGACAGGCTCTTATCTTTCTGCCAGAAGTCAAAGACAACTTTACGAAATGGAAATGAAACGCGAAGCCCACGAGGTAGAGCATTTTCCGGAAGCAGAGCGAGAAGAGTTGGTGCAGGCATACAAAGCGCGTGGATTTACAGAGGAAGAATCTCAAACCCTTGCGGATATCTATACGAAAAGCGCAAAGCGATGGGTGGAGGCAATGATGGTAGACGAACTGGGCATGATACCGGACATTCGAAACCCTTTGATGATCGGTCTGGCTACGTTCATTGCGTTTAACGTAGCAGGTTTTGTGCCATTGCTTGCCTACGTGGTTGGATTGTTCGTACCGCTTTCTATGGATACAGAATTCCTATGGACGACCATCCTTTCCGGGATTGCTCTATTTTTACTTGGGGGGGCTAGGACTTTGATTACGGGATTTAGTTTATGGCGTTCGGGGCTTGAAATGCTGTTCGTGGGGGGGATAGCTGGCGCGGTCGCGTTTGCAGTAGGACGCTTTTTAGCAAAACTCGGTCTCGGGAGTTGATGTCATCTGCGTTATAGTATTATAAAGTCATGAAAAGGCTCGAAGGGAAAGTAGCAATCGTAACGGGTGGCTCGCTGGGAATCGGCAAAGCGACGGCGATTCGAATGGCAGAAGAAGGTGCTAAGGTCGCTATAACAGACATTCTCGACAAAGAGGGAGAAGCATTAGCAAGGGCAATTACTTCCAACGGAGGAGAAGCTGCTTATTGGCATATGGATGTAAGCAAGGAAAATGAAGTGAAGACAACGTTTGCAGAAATCTTTAAACACTACGGCAAACTGAATGTTTTAGTCAATAACGCTGGCATCGCTGGGGATAACAAACCTACACACGAACTTACAGAAGAGGAATGGGACAAAGTGCAAAACGTTAACACGAAAGGAGTCTTCTTTTGCACGAAACACGCCATTCCTTATATGAAACAGTCCGGTGGGGGGAGCATCATCAATTTATCTTCGATTTATGGCATTATCAGTGCTCCCGACGTTCCTTCCTATCATGCTTCTAAAGGCGCTGTTCGTTTGATGACGAAAACAGACGCGCTCCTTTACGCAAAAGACAACATTCGAGTCAACTCTGTGCATCCCGGGTTTATTTGGACGCCGATGGTCGAAAATTACTTGCGCTCGGTGGGGGATGTGGAAGAAGGACGCAAAGCCATAGACGCACTGCACCCTATCGGTCACATGGGAGAGCCGGATGACATCGCTTGGGGAATCGTTTACCTCGCATCGGACGAAGCGAAATTCGTAACGGGTTCGGAATTAGTCATAGACGGCGGATATACAGCGAGATAACCGCTATATAATAGAAATATGCGACTCGCAGTTTTGTCGCTCGCGCTGTTCTTGTTTACGGTGAGCCAGGCGCAATTTCAGGGGGATTCGCGCTTAGAAAAGCCTCTCGATGTCCGCGCCGAGGCGGAACAATTGGGCACTGTAATCGAACGAATTTCCAATGATGTGAACGTGAAACTTTACGTGGAGGGTTCGCTACGGGGAGACCTCGTCATTCTCTATGTAAAACAGCGACCCGCTTCAGAAATTCTCTCGACGATTGCAGAGCATTTCGGATGGAAATGGGAAAAAGAGGGAGATGGCTATAGGTTGTTTCAGCCCACGGAGTCTCGGGCAAAGGAACAGAGATTATTAAAAGAACAAATTTTAGAACCCTACAAACTCGCTCAACAAGCTGCAAAGAAATATTTAGAACAAGTGGCGAAAGCGGATAAGGAAAAATTAGAGAATGAATTGAAGCTGCTCGACGAACGGATGCAAACTCTTCGCAACGAAGGGGATCGAAATGCGTATCTTTCCGTTTGGCATGAATATGAAAGAATATATCAACTTTTATATCCTTTGAATCATTTAACGTTGAAAGCATTCAGTTCCCTTTCGGAACAGCAACTTCTCGAATTAGATTCTCGTTCTCGCATCGTACTTGCGCTTCGTCCGTCACCGGCTCAACATCCACTGCGAGATGTTCAAAAGGAAATCGAAGCAGCAGTTCAACATTTAATCGAATGGCGTGAGGGGATTCGAAAACTATTGAAAGAGAGAATGCAAGAGCTCCGTTTACAAGAAAGAAGCGTGCGTTCCTATTCGCAAAAGGATGTGGCAAATATAAGGATAGAGATTTTTCGAGAACGAGAAATGAATGAGGAGAGATTTCCTTATATGCGCATCACGCTACTCGATTCCGAAGGATATATCCTTCATCGAGCCAACGCCTATCTCAACGAGGTGTTTCTGAAATACGCTCCTTCCATCGAAGCCAAAGCTCGCGAAAAGAACCGTTTGGACGAACTGCGAATCGAATCGGAAGATTTGAGACATCCAAGCGAGCGTGACAAATTAGAAATAAGAAAAGAATTTTTCACTATCGGGAACAAACGCGACCCGCTCGCTCCGTGGGCGCACACTTTTTGCGAAATTGCCGCCGCCGCAAGAATCAACCTCATCGGCGACCTTTATGACTTAGGTGGGGACCTTGCTTGGGATACCGGATATTGGTTCAAGCCTACGAAAAACAACGCCGGCATGATGCTCGATGAACTTACATCCATCTCTGGACAAACATGGAGACTCGAAGGAGAGTGGGTGAAACTTCGTCATAAAAAATGGGCGTTAGCGCGATTTTCTACCGTTCCTCGAAATATTCTTTTTGCATCGCGGGATACAATGCTCACGAAAGGCGGTCTCGCGCTTGATGACCTCGCCGCAATTGCTGCTCAATTGAATGACCGCCAAGCTGAATCTAAAGTCATTCGATACGCTACGAAATGGCATTGGCCATCTGGTGAACAAGCACTCTATGTACTGCGATTGTGGAATTCGTTGAACAACATTTCGAGGAAAGCACTCTTAGGTGGAGAGGTCATAGCATTCGCTCAGTTGCCGCCACAGGCTCGCAGATATTATTCCGAGGTTGTTTTTCGCTTAGGTGCATTCGACTTTTTTTTCTTTATAGATTCCCCCGACCCCGAAGTGGTAGAAGAAATGCAATTTCAGAAGGAACGCTGGGGATATGACGAGACACAAGCGGAAGATAGGGAAATCACGCAACGCTTTCCACAAGGACCTCTTTTCGACTCGACTCTCGACTTAAAGGTTATAGTTCGGGAGGGATTAACAGAGTTGTACGGAGGTACCTCATCGTTAGGTAACTTCAGTTCTTTTCTGGCGCAATTCGAAGAAGAAAGCCAGGAATATAATCTTATCCGATCCGAAATGGTGCGTCCGGCGGTTATCAATAAATATTTTTTCACATTCCAATTGCAGCCCGGCTTCGCAGGGGGGGTTGTAATTGATACCTCTCTTTCCGACCCGAAAGCCCCTTTCGTAAAACTCAGTTCGTTGCCCGAGGAAACCATCAAAAAAATAAAGGAGATGGAAGCAAAATATCGCAAGTGGAGAAAAGAGAAAGGGTGGGGTTAGAACAGCAAGGTTAGACTGTCGAAAAACTTTCCATGTCCGAAAAATTTCTATTCCGGCAATTCGATTCTCCAGGCTCCGCGCCCGTGCGTTCCTGCCGTAATCCATCTTGTTCTTGAATTCGCAACAATCGTGAAGACAGGTGTGTTCGGCAAACCTCTTCCGAAGCGCATCCATTTTCCCCCACCCTTAGTCGAAACGAAAACACCGACTTCCGTAGCGATGAAAATCATCTCAGGACGTTCGGGATGAAAAGCAATCATACGGACAGGGGCTTGAGGCAAGTTATCGCTTATATCCGTCCATGACCCCCCCGCATCTGTGCTTTTCCAAATTCGCGACTTTTCCCATCCCAAAAATGCCACGATAACGATTCGTGCATTTCGAGGGTGAATCGCAATATCTGAAACGTACGAACGAGGAAGGTTGCGAGATATGTCGTACCACTCCCCCCCTAAATTCGGTGTAACCCAAACTTTACCACTAGTCGTCCCGGCATAAATCACCGAAGAAACACTCGGAGCGATGGTAACCGCAGAAACGAGACCTCCTAAGGGGGGGCTTATCGGTTTCCAACTCCCTGCGCCATCCTCGCTACGATACACTCTCGATGTACCCGCCACCAAAACATCGGGATTACTCGGGTCGAGATTAAAAGGAGCGTAAAAGAGCGTCCCCTCGCTTTTGTCTATCCCTCTCGTAACATCCCACTGCCAGGAATTTCCTCCGTCGTAAGATTTACAAATCGTAAGATTGATATATTCCGTATAGACGATGTTCGGGTTTTCCCAATTCACGCGTGTCGTTCCTCCGTCACCCGTGAAAATATGCAGCCATTCGGGAGTTCCGATATATTTGTTCGTGCCGTTGTCTTGCGTTCCGCCATAGGCAATTTTTGGGTCTGTCGGATGCACGTCCACGTATTGAAATTGCACCGTTCCGAGCCCATAGGAAACGGATTCCCAGGTATTTCCCAAATCACGCGTTCGAAAGATTCCGCCATCCGTGCAGAGATAAAGCGTGTTCGAATCGTTCGGGTCGAATCCATAGGCATGATGGTCGGGATGAATAGGACCGCCTGCATAGGAACGAGTGTTATCCTCCCATGTAACCCCCCCGTCGAGTGAGCGAAAGGTAGAATAGCCTCCCAAAAAAATCACGTTCGGATTGGTGGGGCTTACGGCGATGCAGTTGTAATACCATGCGGTATCTCCCGCGTAACTCGGCGCAGATGGCAAACGCACCCAGGTTTCCCCGAAATCGGTGGATTTATGCAAACCCCTCAATCCTCTCGAAGAACCGTACATCGAAGCGTAAACCACATTGGGAAAAGCCTGGCAGAGTTCGAGATGGAGCCTTCCCAATTCTTCGCCGCGATACGGCAAATCCCGGGTGAGTTTTTTCCATGTATCCCCCCCATCCGTGCTTTTATAAAGTCCGTTTCGCGCAAAACCCCACGGATAGCCGATGGCAGCAATCATCGCATTGGGATTCCATGGATGAACGATGAAGTCACTTACCGGTCCGTTCATCAATTTCGACCAATGGTATCCGCCATCAATGCTCCGATAAAGCCCCCCCGTAGTCGAGGCGAAAACGATGTCTTTGCGTCTCGGGTGGGGAATAATGCGGGTGAAACGTTGTCCGATGAAAGTTTCTACGCCGAGCGACTCCCATGTTTCGCCACCATCGCGTGATTTCAGAAAACCCGTCCCATGGAAACTGTCCAAACTATAATGAGGCTCACCGGTTCCCGCATAAATAATATTCGGGTTGAAAGGGTCTATTGCAATCGCTCCGTAACTCAAGGAGGCTTCGAAGTCTGCGATAGGCTTCCATGATTTCGCTCGATCCGTACTTTTCCAAAGCCCCCCCGATGCTGCGGCGGCATAAATAATGTTAGAATTGTGAGGATGAACCGCTATCCCAGTCATTCGTCCTGCATTGTCCATACCCCCCCATCCGTTTTTGATCACTAGAGGTCCGATTTCTTGCCATCGAGGAACGTCACCCGCAGGATTGCGCCATTCGGGCATCCTCTTCACGAAAAACGGTGCGTATAAACTCGCTTGAGGGAGTTGCTGTGACGTTTCACCCTCGCGAAAAGGAGATGGAATGAATACGTCGTTTTGCGCAAATGAAGAACAAAGACCAACGACGAATAAGAGGAACGCATAACCCGCTCTAAAAAACTTATCGTTCAAAGAACAAAAGGAAAAGCGCCCCCCGGTAAAGAAAAACGGAAGTTTGAAATCCTTTCCTTTCATTCGAATCTATAGCAATATGAAATTATCCGCCCGAGCCTATCGGAACAGGCGGTGCGCCGCGATCCGCATAAATCAAAGTTTCTACGGAATACGTAACTTCTTTCGTCCCTTTAGGAGAAACCTCGATCGTCCATTCCATGTCGTTGATGGGATTGACTTCTCCTCGCAATACCTGCGTTTCGCGAACGATTCCATTGTCAGAAAGTTCCAACACTCTTCCTCTTGCCGTTTTCGTTATTTTCACGATGGCTTTGTCTTCTCGGAAGTTGGAAACCGTAAGCGTTCCCTTGATGGTAACTGGAATGAACATGGAATCTCCAACCTTTACCGCAGCGCCTCGTTTGATTTCCGCTTCCTGCTTTTTCACGCGAAGCCCGATTCCGCGCGAAAGCCGAACCTCCGCAAACGCTCCCGGGGGGGTGTATTTTATCGTCTCTTGCCCGAGAGGCTTTTCATTCTCGATTACGAATACACTTCCCGTCGTGAGGGGTTGCTGAGTGGGATTTTTAATATTGAGAAGATAAAACACATCTTCCCCGTCTGCATTCCATTCGAAACGCGGCGAGATTTCTACGCGTTCGGAAAAGATGGAAACCATAGCTATATCGTTCGTTGCGAGAGAGAATTTCGGTTTCAGATAGTAATACAATTCCCCTGCCTCTTCTCCTGAAAGAGGAGCTGCGGATTTCGTCTCTTGCAATCTTCCTGCGTCCCCCCCTTTCTCTGCTTCAGGCGCTTTGTCTTCGAGAATTTCTTTCTGTGCGCCTGGAGGAAGCAACGCAATCATATCCTGAAGACCACGGTTCACCACGAAAGGAGAACCGACGACGAACAACACATCCGTATTTTCTAACCTTTCCGTGGTGTTTTGCATCGTCGCGCGAAGGTTCAAAATGGCCTGTCCGTTTTTAATCGTCAATACATAACTCGGTTCCCAACGAATTCCTTCTTGCAAATACGCAATACCCACCTCCGTAACCTTGTTCGGGTCTTTCGTTTCGAACTTTACGCGAATGGGAAAACCGACGAGACTAACCGAAGCAATTTGCTCATAAGGAATGGCGGTAAACGCCGCCCCCACCTGTAATAAAAGCATGTCGTCGAGCAGACGACTCAGCGCGCCTTCGAAACGTTGATTATTTTTCAAAACCACACTGAAGTTCAGTCCGATTTTGTCGGAGAGTCGCTGTTTGATCTCTGCGGGAGAACCGAATGCGATCTTGTTATCGCGCGTAACGATGACGGTATCTATTCGGTCATTAGCATCCAAAGGATAAACCCAAACGGTTCCTCGAATCGCATTGGGCACGAAATTCGTCGTTACCCATCCATTCTCCAATTTGACCTTTCCTTCGCGTACATAAAACCCGTAACCATCTCGAAAAACCGCGACTCTTCGCAATTTCGCTTCGAAAGTGAGGTTCTTCGGAGTTTCTTGCGGTGAGCCTAAGCAAAGAAAAAGAATCCCAATCGTAAGTAGTCCCATGCTTTAAACATTACCCCGAATGAAATTTATTCCCTTCGAAAGCCAAAATCAGAACATCCTTTTTGATGGTCAGTTTTTTACGTACGATGAGAATAACGCTAACGCAATACCGATCTCGAGGGGACGCAACCTAATCCCTTATTTCGGGGTGACTTGCCTTTTGCCCATGAGCCCGAGCGAAAGAGCAATGGTCTCGGAATATTCGGGATGATGGTCTATCGTTCTCAATAATCTACGAAGGTCCTGTAACGCCGCCTTCTTAGCCTCCTCGATTTTTTGCTCGTCGTCCGAGTTCTCGTAAAGCTCGATGAAGATGTTCCCGGATTCCTTAACTGCCTCGACTTGCTCTTCAGGCAAGTTGAGCAAACGGTCTGCGGAAGGAAGATTCGCGAGAAACTCCTTCAACCAAGGGGCAAAATCTTCCGTTTTATGAGGGTAATGAATCGGCGGGGTTTTCGAAGCCGGAACGACGTCCGGAGGAGGAGGTTCGGGAAGAGGAATGGCATCGCCTAAAGCATAGTGCGGAATCGGTTCGAACTCCCATCCGGTGATTTCCTCCAACTCGGGAGTCATTTTGACGAGTTCCCACGCGACTTGACCGTCGTATTCGAGCGCTTCCTCCAATTGCTCATCTAAAACTAATATTCTGCCAACCCCTCGAACTTCGACCCATCCGGGTACCTCAGGTCTTCCTAAGAGTTCATACGTAATTCTCATAGTCGCGCAAGATATTACTCTATAATTCCTAACATGACGATTTCAATGGGCAAGCGAAATGTTTTTCTCTTACTTTTTATTACGCTCCTTTGCGGAATTAATTGCAAGGAGGAAAATAGAAAAGAAGAAAAAGAGAGAGCCTCCTATCGCCATTCGTGGAATATAAAAGAAGGAGATATAACGAGTTATGTTGCGAATATCGAACTATTTCCTGTCTTCAAGAATAAGATGGATTTGGAAACTATTCCTGGCAAGCCGAAAATGCTCTATAAAATTCCCTACCTGCTAAAAGTAGCGCGCATGGGAAAAAAAGAAATCGAATGGGAAGTGCAATTCGGAAACTTAGAATTCGAAACGAATATTCCGTTTGCAGTTCCTCCGGACGGAAGAGCGATAAAACGTTCTACCGGAAAAATTCGGACCGATATTTACGGAAACGTGCTTTCTATTTCCGGATTCGAAGCACTCGGCCTGCCTGGGGGGGCTATTCTCCCTGGTGAGCCTGTGATTGTATTTCAGGATAAAGAAATTCATATCGGCGAAAAATGGGGCACTCGATTTCGATACCGGTTAGACAAAAGCGAAAATGGAAAAGTATTGATATCGTACGAAAGCGAAAGTCCGGTTGCATCCGGAAAAGTTTGGTTGGACGTAAATACCGGCATGCTTGTTCGTTTAGAAGATACTCGCAAATTGGAAGGCGAAATAGAGATGGAGATCAAAACGACTATTCGAAAACAATAAAAGGCACGCTTTCGATGATTAGGGGGAGTCGCTCAGAATATTAAACCTTGTGAAGAGGGTAACCGACAATTTCTACAACGGAACCCTTCTCTTTCTTCATAATCTCGAAAGAAGCAGGCAAAAAATGTGTAATGAGCCATGCGTTCGTAGTGAGATGATTCGTTACTTCTGGGGTTATAAACGAACTTTTTCCTTCTGCGAGGGCGAGCGGGAGCAAGGCTTGGTCTGCCAAATGTGCGTCTATAGTTCCGTCCGTATCGAGAAAATTCTTCGCAAGTTGTGCCGCTTCTTCACCGACGCGCTCCGCAGATTTCCCTCTTGCGCCCAATGCAGAAAAGCATGCGCGGCTGTTTTCGAACTCGAGAACAAGAACGATAAACGTCCCCGGGGAAAACGATTCTACTTCGAGAAGAGAAATATCTTTCTCGGCATCTATATTCTGCAAAACCGCAAGAGCGCTCGACCGTTGACGCTCTGCGATGGAAATCGGCAACTTCCCTACGCCCGAAACGCCGGTTATTTTTTTCAAGCCCCCCCTATCCACACAAGAAAAAGGAGCGAGAGAAGTCACTGGTTCGATATTCGCTGTAATTTTTCCCCCACCTTTAGGATAAAAACCCGCTCTCTCGAGCCGAAGCGTCGAAGAAACGTTTATCTTTTTCAATAACCATCCCCACTGCCATTCTAAATAATGATAGGGGGGGCTCCAAGGTACGTGCGTCCCCCCTATGATGCTGACCTTCGAAGGTTCTTTAGCGAACGCGAGAGGAAAAAAAATTGTCTGCAACACCAAAGAGGACGCCCCCGCTGTGCCGATATCGAATACATATTCGCCCGGGCGCACCTCTCGAGGCTCGAAAATCAAATGCATTGAACCTATGGAAGCCCCTTCGACCTTCGCTCTGCAAATTCGTTGCGATGCTTCGACCGACTTGAGATGCTGCGGCATAAGACCCGGCTTTGTTCGCTTTGCGCGAACATTCACCATCTCGAAAGCCTTACCCGTGAGCACGGAGAGCGCGAGCGCGCTCCGGAGGATTTGTCCTCCTCCTTCCCCGAAAGAACCATCGATAACCACCAAATCTTATTATACGCAGAGCGTCGAAATAAGACTTCGATACGCTGCCCGCCGGCAAGGAATGGGTTTTCCCTGCGAAAAAGCCCCCCCGAAAACATTCTTCTTGTTCCTTCTTCGATATTTCGAGCCATATGCCTACGAGAGCGTCATCGCTATCCGATAGAAACCCCCGAAAGAATGAAAATGGAATGGATAGAGTGCTATAAATAGCCATGCATCTCTTCCTGCTCACTTTCGTCCTTTTCTCCCTCTCTCAAGCCCCGTTGCAGGATTCGCCGGTCAAACGTGTACGCTATCCATCTCTTTCGCCGGATTCCAAAAAATTAGCGTTTTCCTACCAAGGTGACATTTGGATATGCAGCGCCGAAGGTGGAAAAGCGGAACGCCTCACCGTTCACCCTGCAAATGACGCCCTACCCCAATTCAGCCCGGATGGAAAATGGATAGCATTCAGTTCGAATCGCTACGGAACACCGGACGTTTTCCGAATGCGCGCGGATGGCAGCGCTCTCGAAAGAATTACTTACATGCCGGGGGACGAATATGTGATGGGATGGACGCCCGATTCGAAATGGATCCTCTTCCAAGCGACACGATGGGGGGGCATGGATATTCACAAAGTCTCGGCAAACGGGGGGGAGCCTCTGCGATTTACGATAGACGATATGGAATGGGAATACTTCCCTTCCGTTTCGAGAGACGGAAGCAAAATCGCGTATTGCCACGGCGGCTCTCCGGGGAACTGGAGAAGAATCGGCCTTAAAGGTTCTTCGACAGCCGACATATGGATTGCCGATTTCTCTGACCCGACAACCGCAAAAAACGTTACGCGAGACGATACCCCTCAAATGTGGCCTATGTGGTCCTCGGATAATAAAACGATTTATTACGTGGGCGACGACGGAACACCGAACCTCTGGAAAATGAATGCCGATGGTTCAGGAAAAAGAAAACTAACGAATCACGTAGGCGACCGTGTGCGCTATCCCAGCATGAGCGCAGATGGAAACTCGATTACATACGAATACGATAGCGAGATTTGGATTTACGATGTTCGAACCAATAAAACACGCAAGGTAGAAATACAAGTTCCTGCAGATCAACGCTCGAATCCTTATCAACAAATGAGTCTTACGAGCGGAGTTACCGAATATGCGATTTCTCCGAATGGGAAACGAATCGCGTTTGCTTTACGAGGAGAAATTTTTCTTATTCCGGAAGCCGGCGGCTACACGAAACGCATGACGAATTACGCTGGTAGAGATGCGCAACCGATATGGAAAGACGACGAGAATTTATTTTTCATCACCTCGCGTGAAGGCAATCTCGACATTTATTCTTTGGATTTCTCAGGAAACGCAAAACCATTCGTATCCTCTCCGCAAGACGAAAACGGAATCTCTTTGAGCCCGGATAGAAAAACGCTCGCGTTTCATCGTGGAACGAATGAAATATGCGTGATTCCGGTCGAAGGGGGGGAAGCCAAAGTCGTAGCGACTGGGCATTTCGCCGGAGCATTATTCGGAAATCGCGCTTATTCTTGGGCACCCGATAGCCGCCATATCGTTTACGCTACTGCAACGGAGCGCGGCGGCAGCAACGTCGAAATCGTGGATACACAGAGCGGAAAAACCACTCGCATCGCAATGGTCGCGCGTGATGCCTCGAACCTCCGATTCACCCCCGATGGAAAACGTGTGCTCTTCATCGCTAATGAATTCGAATGGAACGAGTCGGATTTATTTGTCGTGGATTTAGTCCCCGAACCTGTGCAATTCGAAGAGGAAGCGCTCGAAAAAACCGAACCGGCGAAAGAGCCTGAAAAATCGAAACCCGCAACGATAACCATCGACACGAGAAGAATATTCGAGCGTATGCGCGCACTAACGAGGGGGGGCGGAGTCGTCGACGCAATTCCTTCTGCAGATTCCAAAACGATTTACCTGATTAAGCGCGACGATATGGGTTCGCAAATTTATCGAATTCCTGCGACGGGAGGGAGTCTCGCTCCGCTCACCACAGCATCCGCCTCTCGCTCGGATTTATCGCTATCTGCGGATGGCAAAACAATCTATTTCATCGAATCCTCCAGAATCGCCTCTCTTCCCACGACGGGAGGAACACCGAGTGCGAAAACGATACGTGCCGAAATGGATTTTTATTTCCCTGACGAGGCGCGCGCACTTTTCGAAGAAATCTGGTGGGTGATGGATAGAACATTTTACGACCCCACCCATCATGGAATAGATTGGAAAGCCATCAAGCAAAAATACGAAAACTTGATTCCCTTCGCTTACGATAGAACAGAATTCTACGATCTGATGAGCGAAATGATGGGAGAATTGAAATCATCCCACGTCGGAGTCTCAGCCCCCCCTCAGCCTCCCGTTTCCACGGACGCTCCCCCTGCAATTATGGGTGTAGAACCTGATTGGAAACATTTGGAAAAAACCGGGGAATATAAAATCGCGCACATCTATCCGGGCTCTCCCGCAGACCATCCAGAAACACGCTTGCAAATCGGCGATACGATTGTTTCAATAGATGGAACGAAACTCGACAGGCAAAACCCTATAGACAAACTCCTGATTCGCAAAGAAGGGAAGCGAGTCTTTTTGGATGTCAAAGACTCTGGGGGGGCGATGAGAAAGGTCGCCATTAAACCGATTTCCTTCGCGCAACAAGACGAGTTGGTTTACCAGGAATTCGTAGCCCATTCTCGTGAACTCGTGGATAAATATAGCAATGGAGAAATCGCTTATGTTCATATTCGCGCAATGAGTTCTTCGAGTCATGACCTCTTTCGGAGACAGGTGCGCACACTGCCCCAAGGGAAGAAGGCGCTCGTTATAGACGTTCGCTACAACGGTGGGGGGAACACAGCGCATTTGGCGCTCGGAATGCTGATTAAAACTCCATGGCTGATTCGATCATCCCGATTAGAAAACATTCGAATTAGCGAAAACCTTTATCGAGGTGACGCGATCGAATTGCCGAGCGCTTTGGTAATCAATGCGCGCAGTTTCAGTAATGCAGAAATCTTTGCGGAAGGATTTCGCCGTTTGAAGATTGGTCCTATCGTAGGCGTCGAAACGGCAGGGGGGGTTATCGGAACAGGAAGTTGGTCACTTTTCGATGGCGGTAGTCTTCGCACGCCTGTCGTCGGCGCATACACAATCGATGGAGAAAATTTAGAAGGCAACGGTAGAAAACCCGACTTCCCCGTCCCTTATGACCCTGCATCCGTCGCGAAAGGCGAAGACCCTATGCTAAAAAAAGCAGTCGAAGTGTTGGCGAAAAAGGGGAAATAAAATTTTTCTGCGAAAAATGCTTATCAGGAATTTTTATATGCTTTCTTAACGTAGAATAAGAAAACTGTAAGGAAAAACTATGAAACTTGTCGCAATAATAATCCTTCTCTCATTGCTTCCTTTTGCATTCGCTCAGGATTGGGCGAAGAAAAGGCTCGAGCAATCGCCGCGCCATCAGGAATGGGTGGACGTAAAACATGGAAATCGCACGGTCAAATGTTTCGTCGTCTATCCCGAGCACAAAGCGAAAACACCGGCGATCATCGTCATTCACGAAATCATGGGACTCACGGATTGGGTGATGTCCGTCGCAGATCATTTGGCGGAAAACGGATATATTGCCATAGCACCTGATCTTCTTTCGGGAATGGCTCCGGGGGGCGGTCGAAGCATTGATTTTCCCGACGTGAACAAAGTGCGCGAAGCGATTAGCGCATTGCCGCAAACACAAATTACGAGCGATTTGAACGCCGTGAGCGATTATGCGAAAAAATTGCCGAGTTGCAACGGAAAAATCGCAGTCGCAGGATTTTGCTGGGGGGGGACACAATCGTTCCTTTTTGCGACCGAACGCTCCGACCTCTCCGCCGCTTTCGTCTTTTATGGCTCGGGACCTAAAGATGATAGTGCGATCGCGCGGATACGATGTCCTGTTTACGGCTTTTACGGAGAAAACGACAATCGTATCAACGCAACGATTGCCGAAACCGAAAAGAAAATGAAAGAAGCGAAGAAGGTATACGAACCCGTGATTTACTCCGGCGCAGGACACGGGTTCATGCGCGCAGGCGAGGCTCCCGATGCAAACGAAGCGAACAAAAAGGCACGCCTAGACGCATGGAAACGCTGGCTCGAGTTGTTATCGAAATTGTAGAAATCTCGACCCTTTTGCCACAAAAACACATTCATATTCTTTCTTCTCTCATTTTCCCTCGTTCCCAAACTCTGTTTTGTTTCCCTCGTTCCCGAACTCTGTTTGGGAACATACATATATAAAAATTGGAACTGTAAAAAACCAACTTTTGTTTTTACTATGCGGAGACCAACCGAGGGGAGCCTCTGAAACAGAGGGATAAAGGGCGGCTAAATAAAAAATCCCCCTTGACAATCGCCCCGAAGTGGTCTATAATGAACCTTGCCTTCAATGAAGGCGCTTATTGTTCCTTGAAAATCGGATTCGGTTCGAGCGCAGTTCAAAAATCCCTCGGTCAATAGATCGAGTTTTCATGCCTGAAACACAGGCAAACCAAGATCAGACGATTCTTCACGGAGAGTTTGATCATGGCTCAGGACGAACGCTGGCGGCGCACCTAAAACATGCAAGTCGAGCGGTCTTCTGACTTCGGTCGGAAGATAGCGGCGAACGGCGGAGTAATACATAAGCAACCTGCCTCGAAGATTGGGATAACCCCGGGAAACTGGGATTAATACCAAATGTGGTCATCGAAAGACATCTTTCGGTGATTAAAACGCGCAAGCGGCTTCGAGAGGGGCTTATGGCCTATCAGGTAGTTGGTGAGGTAACGGCCCACCAAGCCTACGACGGGTAGCTGGTCTGAGAGGATGATCAGCCCGACTGGGACTGAGACACGGCCCAGACTCCTACGGGAGGCAGCAGTTGGGAATCTTGCGCAATGGGCGAAAGCCTGACGCAGTGACGCCGCGTGGAGGACGAAGTCCTTCGGGATGTAAACTCCTTTTGCCAGGAAAGAAACCTGACGGTACCTGGCGAATAAGCCCCGGCTAACTACGTGCCAGCAGCCGCGGTAAGACGTAGGGGGCGAGCGTTGTCCGGATTCACTGGGCGTAAAGCGCGCGTAGGCGGCCGCGCAAGTCGGGTGTGAAATCCCACGGCTCAACCGTGGAACCGCACTCGATACTGCGTGGCTCGAGGCAGGTAGGGGGAGGTGGAATTCCCGGTGTAGCGGTGAAATGCGCAGATATCGGGAGGAACACCGGTGGCGAAGGCGGCCTCCTGGGCCTGTCCTGACGCTCAGGCGCGAAAGCTAGGGGAGCGAACAGGATCGGTATCGGTCCTCTCCGGGGGAGACCCCGGTGCCTAAACCGGCTGTATCGGCGAACATCCTGTGTCAGACCCTCGAAGTAGGGTGAGGGCATGCGGCAGGACGACGCCGAGGGAAGTCGGGATCCCCGTCGCCCGAACCTCTCGCACTGGCAGCGATCGATCCTCGTAGGGACCCTGCTGGGGGACGGGTGTCTCGCTCAGCATGGGCGGTGGCACCGGTTGCACGTGAAGCACAAGGCCGCGCACCGGGCTCTCGCTGAGTTCAAACGGTGGGCGTTCGGTGCCCTTGTCACGATGCCGCTCCACGGGTTCGACCAGGTCGTCGCGGGCCGCCGGTATCCAGCCGTGCAGTTCGCGACGCGGACGCATCCGGAGCTCTCGTGGTGGCATGGGCGGTTCTACCGCGGCGGTCGGAAGATCGTCCCGGCGGAGATCGGTCGCTGGATGACGCCGACGGCTCTCGCCGTTTGGTTCATGGACGACGGTGCAGCCGACCATCGAGGCGCGACCTTCCAGACGCACGGTTTCCAGGTCGAGGAGGTGGAGCTGCTCCGGACGGTGTTGAGAGAGAGGTTCGAGATCGCCGCGACTCGAAGGATGAACAAGGGACGATGGATCCTCTATGTGCCGAGCTCGAGCATGGGACGGCTCCGAGGATGCATCGGCTCGCTCCTCATCCCCGAGCTGCGGTACAAGATGGGCGACCACGGGGATCCTTGACCCCGTAGAGACTGTACGCCGGCCCCTCCGATCACGGAGGGTGATGACACAGTCCGAGCTCACCGGTAACGGTGAGAGGTCGTCAGAGATGGCGGCCCGCCACGACGGCTCGGTCGTGGTCGGTACCTCACCCGGACCAGGGTGGGGGAAAGTAACAGCGCTGTAGATACCCTGGTAGTCCTAGCCGTAAACGTTGGGCGCTAGGTGTGGGCGGATATCGACCCCGTCCGTGCCGAAGCTAACGCATTAAGCGCCCCGCCTGGGGAGTACGGCCGCAAGGCTAAAACTCAAAGGAATTGACGGGGGCCCGCACAAGCGGCGGAGCATGCGGATTAATTCGATGCAACGCGAAGAACCTTACCTGGGTTTGACATACACCGGAAAGCCGTGGAGACACGGCCTCCGCAAGGCCGGTGTACAGGTGGTGCATGGCTGTCGTCAGCTCGTGTCGTGAGATGTTGGGTTAAGTCCCGCAACGAGCGCAACCCTCGTCCTATGTTGCCAGCACGTGATGGTGGGGACTCATAGGAGACTGCCGGGGTCAACTCGGAGGAAGGTGGGGACGACGTCAAATCATCATGCCCCTTATGTCTTGGGCTTCACGCATGCTACAATGGCCGGTACAAAGGGTTGCGATACTGTGAGGTGGAGCTAATCCCAAAAAGCCGGTCTCAGTTCGGATTGGGGTCTGCAACTCGACCCCATGAAGTCGGAGTCGCTAGTAATCGCAGATCAGCAACGCTGCGGTGAATACGTTCCCGGGCCTTGTACACACCGCCCGTCACGTCACGAAAGTCGGCAACACCCGAAGCCCGTGGCCCAACCCCTTGTGGGGGGGAGCGGTCGAAGGTGGGGCTGGCGATTGGGACGAAGTCGTAACAAGGTAGCCGTACCGGAAGGTGCGGCTGGATCACCTCCTTTCTAAGGAGCACCGGCCGGATGCGCCCCTGGTGGCGTGCCGGTCCAGGGATTGTCCCGGTCGGGAGCGAGGGTCTCCCGCGGGGCTGCTCACCAGTGGAGCACTGGTTAGTCGGCATCGGGTGGCTGCCACCCGGCTGGTACCGCCCACATCCCGGTTCGCGCGAGGGTTTCCCTTTGTGCGGGCGGGGGGCGGGGTGGTTTCCGCGGGAGGGACCGCGCGACACGGCGGCACACCCACGCCCGGCTGTAAGGCCGGGCGGAGTC